>CAMBWL010000017.1 GCA_945871625.1 Bifidobacterium breve | reverse complement strand
CGCACTTAATGCGACTATTAACTTACAAAAATCTGATTCAGCGAGATCTGTATCAATTCATGATTTCATGGTCGGCGTCAAACGCAATTCTCGGCAACCTGGCGAGATCATCGTGTCAACAACTTTGCCAATCGTCACGGGCTGGCAGGGCTACGCGAAAGTTGGTGTACGCAACGCGATGGTCATTTCGGTCGCATCCTGTTGTCTTGTGGTCGACCGCGCAAACGGCACGATCTCGGTTGCACTTGGTGCCGTTGGGCCGACCATCGTTCGCTGTCGAGAAACTGAAGCATGGCTCGCCACCAAAATTGACCTAAAAACAAAATCTACGGTCGCGCCAAAACTATTGCAGGAATTTGGCGACAGAATCGCCAAAGAATCCAGACCAATTGAAGATCATCGAAGCACCGCTGCTTATCGTCGTCATGCAGTCGCAGTCTTGTCACGTCGATTACTCACGCGGGCGAACGCACAATGAAAACGAACTCAGAGATCTACAACCTCACAGTCAACGGCGAGACGCACCAGGTGCGCGATTCTTGGGTCGGCGAAAGTCTGCTCTATGTTCTTCGAGAGCGACTTGGTTTGCCCGGCTCCAAAGGTGCCTGCGAGCAGGGTGAATGTGGCAGCTGCACGGTGATCATGGACGGACAAGCGGTTTGCTCGTGTCTCGTCATGGCGGCCACTGCGATTGATTCAAACATTCAGACCATCGAGAGTCTTTCGCCTAACGGCGTGCTCACCGAGGTACAAAATGCGTTCATCACAGAAGGTGGAGTGCAGTGCGGCTTTTGCACCCCAGGTCTCGTGGTGGCGATCGAGCACTTGCTTTCGCAAAATTCTGATCCATCAGAACTTGAAATCAAAGAAGCCATCTCGGGCAATATTTGTCGCTGCACCGGCTACGGTCGAATTTTTGAGGCAGTCGAAACTGCGATCTCAGTACGCAAGGCCAATAATCGATGAGCTCGGCGACCCAAACTACGACGCGTCGCGATGTTCTCGGTACTTCGGCGTTGCGCCCGGATGGTGTCGCCAAAGTTTCAGGACAGTTTGAATTTTCATCAGATCTGCACGCAGAAAACATGTTGTGGGGTGCAACGCTGCGCAGTCCGCACCCATACGCACGAATCCTCAACATCGATCTGTCGGCGGCATACAAAATCTCGGGCGTCGAAGCAATCATCACAGCCGAGGATGTTCCTGGCAAAAAAACCTACGGTCTGATTTCAAGTGATCAACCAGTCTTCGCAGCAGACTTTGTGCGCTATGTCGGCGAGCCAGTCGCCGCGGTGGCCGCCGATCACCCCGAGACTTGTCGTCGGGCAATTGCAGCAATCAAAGTCGAATACGAAATATTGCAGCCGCTAACCGATGCCGAATTAGCACTTCTTCCGAGCACTTCGCCGATTCATCCCGACGGCAATGTCATTCGCCGTCAACAGATAGTCACCGGTGACCAAAATCTTCAAGGCGAGATCATCGTCGAAGGTGTCTACGAAATCGGCATGCAAGACCAGGCGTTCCTGGGTCTCGAAGCAGCGCTCGCCTTGCCCGACAGTGGCGGTGCTGGTGTCGAAATGTTCGTCGCTACACAGTGGTTGCACGAAGATCAAAAGCAAATCGCGGCCTGTCTTGGTCTGCCGATCGACAAGGTTCGTATAACCCTTGGCGGTGTAGGCGGCGCATTCGGTGCTCGCGAAGATATCAGCCTGCAGGTGCACTGCGCGTTGCTCGCACTGCGCACGTCTCGTCCAATCAAGATGCAATACGGTCGCGAAGAATCTTTTTACGGTCACGTACATCGTCACCCGGCGAAAATATTCATCCGTCATCACGCCACCAGGTCTGGCGAGATTCGACGCATTGAAGCAAGACTTCTGTTTGATGGTGGTGCCTACGCTTCGACTAGTTCTGCTGTATTGATCAACGGGGTTACACACATTCAAGGACCGTATCGATGCCCGAACGCGACTATCGACAGTTACGCCGTTCGAACCAACAACCCTCCTTGCGGTGCGATGCGTGGTTTCGGTGTCGTTCAAGCCTGCTTCGCCCATGAAAGCCAAATGGATAAATTAGCTGCAGCCTGCGGCCTCACGCCCGTCGAAATTCGTTTGCGCAACGCGATGATCACCGGCGACAAGCTGATCACGGGTCAGGTCGTCGAGAGCGTCGCCCCAGTCGCCCGCTGTATTCGCGAAACAGACGCGATAGCGATGCCGGCTCCCCTCTCCAAGACTGCCGACGTGCTCGAAGTCGTGGGTGGCTCAGGTTTGACTTCGCAACCTCACAACATTGTTCGCGGTGTTGGTTGGGGGGTTTCGATCAAGAACTTGATGTACAGCGAAAGTTTCGACGACTTTGCCACTGCCCGCTGTCAACTCAAAGACGGCGTCGCCACACTGAAATATGCCACTGTCGAGGTCGGGCAAGGTTTCGTCGTGCTGGCCCCACAAATTGCACGCTCTGTGCTTGGTGTTGATGAAGTTGTTATTGACACGGTCGACACAACGATTGGTTCGGCAGGCAGCACATCGGCCTCGCGTCAAACTTGGATGAGCGGTGGCGCGGTTGACGGCGCATGTCGCCTCGTTCGCCAGCGCCTATTCGAGCATGTCGGAAACAAGTACAAGATTGATCCATTGCGGTTGGTCATCGAAGACACCGATGTCGTAGACATGATCGGCGAATTCCGCATCAGCGTCACCGAGGCTTCTACGGGCATTTCGATCGAAGAAACGTTTGAGCATCATCACCGCCCGACCGAAGAACTCGACGAAAATGGTCAAGGCAACTGCCACTTGGCTTTTGCGTTTGTCGCCCACCGAGCCGTTGTGGATGTCGACGTCGAACTCGGGCTGGTAAAAGTTATTCAGATCGCAACGGCGCAAGATGTCGGTCGCGTGCTCAACCCAACCGCGGCCATCGGTCAAATCGAAGGTGGTATCGCCCAAGGTCTAGGTCTCGCGGTGATGGAAGAGATCGTGCTCGACAATGGCAAGATGCGCAACCCGAGTTTTACCGACTATTTGTTGCCAACCGCACTCGACGCACCAACGGTCGTCGCGATAATGATCGAAGAACCAGAGCCGCAGGCTCCGCTCGGCGCGAAAGGTATCGGCGAGCCACCGTGCATTTCGGTGACACCCGCAATTGCTGCGGCGATTCGCAACGCCACCGGCAAAGATTTACCTCGCGTACCAATTCGTCCGCAAGATATTTGCCTTTAAAAATTATTCGCCAGACGCACCGATACTAAGCAAGACCCCTCCGAGTTCGCCTGGTCGGGCTTCGATCTGATCTGGGTCTGCTGGTCCGAATTCTGGCGCGACAAAATCGGCGCCGACACCCGCGTCTCGCGCCAGTTTGCTCACCGATCGTTTCTGCGACGGATCAACCAACGAAATAACGACGCCTTTCGAACCGGCACGACCTGTGCGACCCGAGCGATGAATGTAATCTTTGTGATCTGCTGGCGGGTCGAAATGCAGTACGCACGGCACGTCATCGATGTGAATGCCACGAGCGGCAACATCGGTTGCCACGAGAACATTCGACTTTCCACGCCTGAATTCTTCGAGCGATCGCTCACGCTGGGCCTGGCTTTTGTTGCCGTGAATCACTGACGAACGTACTCCCGCATTGTCAAGTTGTTTGGCCAAACGATCGCAACCGTGTTTAGTGCGACTGAACAAGATGATCCGCTCATAAGTGTTGACCAGTTGTGCGATGGTCTGGACACGGTCGTTGCGACCGACGATCCAGAATTTATGGTCGATATCTGGCTCGGCTTCTTGGGATTTTGATTCATGACGCTTTGGATTATTTTGAAATTCTTTTACAACCTGTGAAATATCGCCGTCAAGCGTTGCCGAAAACAGCATCACCTGACGCTGCTTTGGTAGCGCCCGCAAAATTCGACGCACCGCCGGCAAGAATCCCATGTCCGACATTCGATCTGCTTCATCAAGCACCGCAATTGTCACAGAACTAAGCGACATATCGCGTCGCTCAAGCAAATCTTCTAATCGGCCCGGTGTCGCGACAATGATGCTCGCACCGCGCACTGCTTTGACCTGCGGCCCGTAACCCGCGCCACCATACACCGATGCCACCCGCAAATCAGTGCCCTCACAAAGCATGCCAATCTCTTTTGCGACCTGGATCGCTAATTCGCGGGTCGGCACCAAAACAAGCCCGCCGGGTTGACCCGGTTTGGATTTTTGCAATCTCACTGCCAACACCAAACCAAAGGCGATCGTCTTACCAGAACCCGTCGGGGCTTTGCCGCAAACATCCAAACCTGCCAGACCATCTGGTAACGCTGCTTCTTGAATTTCGAATGGAGAAGAAATACCTCGACTAGTCAATTTGTCGGCATACTTCTTCGGTACGCCAAGATCAATGAAAGTTTTCATGATCATTTACCCAACACTGTTTCTGTGTATCTGTTGG
This sequence comes from Bifidobacterium breve, assembly GCA_945871625.1. Taxonomy (GTDB): domain Bacteria; phylum Actinomycetota; class Acidimicrobiia; order Acidimicrobiales; family Ilumatobacteraceae; genus BACL27. The sequence continues at coordinate 7,850 of CAMBWL010000017.1, read as the reverse complement.
CGAAAACCCGATTCGGATCAACCAAATTGCGCACGCCCTGAAAGACATCCCATTGCGGGTATCGCGGAGCAAGTGTTTGCGCATTTTGAAAATGCAACTTACCCCAATGCGGACGACCTTGATATGAGTTCATGATTGATTCAACTTCTTTGAAATATGGCACGTAGTTCATCCCTTTATAAATGTGAACCGCGATATACGCGGATTCTCGATTACTCGCTGTACTTAGCGGAATCTCATCTGGGGCTGTAAAGCGAACCTCAACAGGAAAATTCAGGAAGAACCCACTATCTGTAACCATTCTACGCACTCGATTCAGCGCTTCCACACATGCCTCGCGCGGAATCGCATACTCCATCTCGTAAAACTTAACAATTCGCTTGCTCGCAAAAATTTTGTAACTCGCATCGCAGTATTCATTTCTCCCAGAAGACGGCAAAGCCTTGGCCAATTTAGGGATAAGCGACGGTTTGGCTCGACCGAGCAGGCATACAGCACCAAATGCATAGTTCTCCATCAGTGTCTTTGAATACCAATGTGACAAACTGCTCATCGGTTGCACAGCATCGGTCGTGCGATTATTCCGTTTCGTCAACGCCCAACCTGTGTGTGGCACCCAAAAAAACTCGAAGTGATCGTTTTCTACGACATGTCGATCGAGATTTGTCAGCAGTTCGTCAACGCGCATCGGTTCTTCGATTACTCTCAAATTAAAGGCAGGCACTAACTGAAGCGTGACCGTGCTGATTAGGCCGAGAGCACCAAGACCTACTCTTGCACAATGAAACAACTCGGGACTCGAGTCGCGCGAACACTCAACAACCGAAGAGTCGGCCAACACAATTCGTAACGCTGTGACTTGGTCGGCGATACCCGTAAATTTCACACCAGTGCCGTGGGTTGAAGTTGAAATCGCGCCCGCAATCGTCTGATATGCGATATCACCAAGATTCTGCATCGCCAAACCGTTCTGATGCAACACTTGATTGAGCTTCGACAACTGAATACCAGACTGCGCAGTGACTTTGTTCGTGGCTTTGTCCACAGAAATAACAGCGTCATAGTTCGATAAATCAACGAGTATCTCTTCGGCGACACCAATCGCCGTAAAACTATGTCCTGAACCCACGGCCTTGACTCGTTTGTTGTTTGCTGCCGCGTGTCGAACTATCTGTTGAAGCTGTTCTTCAGTTCTGGGCTTGAACAACGAAACACCTTCTGCCCGTTGATTACCGGCCCAGTTCGACCAACTCGTCTTGTGCGACGCAATCTCAGCGTCGATATTCACGACTGCAACACCTTTCTTGCACTGGTAAATCTTCTGATACCAATCATCACCAACAAAAGTGCCAGCACGGTACCCAAGTTGCTTAGCATGTGAAACCCAAAGGCTTTTCGAATGAAACCGCTTGAGAAACCAGCCATCCCACCACAAAAACTCATCATTAAATCAGCGGCACCCTGAACCGTTACACGCGAACTCTCCGGAACAGACTCGACCAGCAAACTCGACCCACCAATTAGTCCAAAACTCCAGCCGATACCGAGCAACCACAGCGATGGCCATAACAGTGTCGCCGCTTCGCCAGCGAGTGCCGCCATCACCGTTGCCGATACAAGCAATATTCCACCGATTGAAATCGACAATAATTTTCCGCGACGGTCGGTGAATTTGCCAACTAGCGGACTAAACGCATACATGCCCGCGATATGGAGCGAAATAACATACGGGCTTACATCTTCATGACCATGAAGTTTTAGGTGAACAGGTGTCATCGTCATCACTGCGACCATCGTGACCTGTGAGATCACCATCGCCGAAAGTGCGACACGTGCGTTGCGAATGCCGTTAATCGTCCGTAGCGCCGATCCCAGATTTGGTGTAACTACCCCAATACCCTGTTGAGAAATCAGACCACCACTTGCCTCGAGGGGATCGGGCCGCAAACGCACGGCAACGTTGATTAACGCAAACCCAAAAAAACATGCTGATGCAATCCACGGACCTGTATACAGCGACCAACCGAATACATCCACACCAAAATCTTCTGCTGGCTTAATCAGAACAGGCCCGAACACTGCGCCAAAAGTCGAGCCGAACAAGATGTAGCTCATTGCCTGACTTCTTTGTTCTGGCGCGGCTAGATCCATCGCCGCATATCGCGAAAGCAGATTCGATGCCTGCCCAGAACCATAGAGAAACAATCCCAAAATGAACAGTGTCAACGAACCGCGATTGACTGCGAACCCAGCAAGCAAACCACCGACGATTGCCATCGAATAGCCGTATTGCAAGCCGACGCGACGACCCTTGCGACTCATTTTGCGGGCCAGAACTTGCGACATAAACGCCGAGCCCATAGTGAACGTCGCGCTCGACACACCACCCCATGCGGTGTCTTGTCCCAAAATATCTTGAATCACAAACGCGCCAACTGTTACAGCTGCCGACAATGCCGCAGCCGCTACAACCTGCCCCGTTACCAAGACTCTCAGCGTCTTTTTCTGCAACGCAACACGATCGTCTACAGGATGCGTCACAGATCAACTTCCACTTAAGAAAGATTACTCGCCTATTTCTATTTGATCGCTGATTATATATTCAACGAGTGCTCGAAAATAATTTTTGTGTCGAAGAGGGGACTTGAACCCCTACGCCCTTACGAGCGCCAGCCCCTTAAGCTGGTGCGTCTGCCAATTTCGCCACTCCGACTTGCCCTAAAAATCTATCTAGTTTGTTAGCAACAACCCCAACGCAATTACTGTAATTACCCAAACGAGTGCGAAAACAGTGGTGATTCTGTTGAGGTTTCGCTCAGCCGCCGCAGAACCTAGTGCCGCTCCACCGCCACCACCGAACATGTCAGACAAACCGCCACCTCGACCACTATGCAACAACACACCAACGATCATTGAAAGCATCGCAACGACGTTGATCACAATCGTGATGTAGGTCATTAAATTTCGCACGCCAAAATTCTACCTTTAAGACTCAGGAAAGTGGCAGGCCGACATCTGACCGCTCGGACGCACAGTAAGCATCGGCTCTTCTTGTGCGCACACATCTTGGGCCTTCCAACAGCGCGTTCTAAACCGACAACCAGACGGCGGGTTGACTGGTGATGGCACATCACCCTCGAGCATGATCCGAGTTCTTGAACGCTCGGTCTTTGGGTCAGGCAGTGGCACAGCGGATAACAATGCCTTCGTATATGGATGTGTCGGATTTGCGTACACGGTTTCTTGGTCACCGATTTCAACAATCTTGCCGAGATACATCACCGCAACACGATCAGCAATGTGACGCACAACTGACAAGTCGTGCGCGATAAAGATATAACTGACGCCGAGGCGCGATTGCAAATCTTCGAAGAGATTCACCACGCCCGCTTGAATGCTCACATCCAACGCCGAAACTGGTTCATCTAAAACGATTAGCGCCGGACTGAGCGCAAGAGCCCGAGCAACACCAATTCGCTGACGCTGTCCACCCGAAAACTCATGCGGAAACCGCTGTGCATGGTCAGCCGATAGCCCAACCAACTCGAGCAACTCGATCACTTTGTCGGCGTGGTCACCCGGCACACCTTGCACGATCAACGGTTCAGAAATAGACGCACCGACAGTCATCTTTGGGTCAAGTGATGCAAATGGATCTTGAAATACGATCTGCATTTTTCGTCGCAGTGCCCGCAACTCTTCGAATTTAAGCGAGCCAAGATCTTGACCCTCAAACGCGACGCTTCCCGACGTCGGCTCGATCAATCGCAAAATACAACGACCAACCGTAGTTTTTCCAGAACCAGACTCGCCCACCAAACCGAGTGTCTGCCCCTTGTCAAGAGAGAATGAAACATTTGTTACTGCCTGAACAATTCGCTTCTTGCGACGAGCACCGTTGTTGACACGAATCTCGAAGTTCTTGACGAGGTTCGTGACCTTGAGCAGTTCATTACTCATGCGAAATTCTCGCTTTTAGGCAGTTCACGCGCACGTACGCACGCAGTTTGCAAGTCACCAAAGCTGACGAGATTCGGCAGTTCACCTTTACATATGTCTGCGGCGAATTCGCAACGAGTATGAAACGCACAACCACTTGGTGGATTAAGCATGTTTGGCGGAAACCCCGTGATCGGCTTCAATCTCTGCTTGCCAGGTCGCGGAAGTGACGCCAATAATCCCCGCGTATAGGGGTGACTTGGGTGGTCAAACAGGCTGTCAATTGTGCCTTGCTCAACATTGCGCCCCGCATACATGACATTCACTCGATCAGCGACGCGAGCGATGACACCCAGATCGTGGGTGATCAATACAACGGCTGTGCCGAAACGCTCTTGAACTCGCTCGATCACTTCAAGAATCTGCGCTTGTACTGTCACGTCAAGTGCAGTGGTGGGTTCATCAGCAATTAAAACCTTCGGGTTGTTTGCAATCGCGATGGCGATAATTACTCGTTGCCGCATGCCACCGGAGAATTCGTGTGGATACTGTCCCGCCCGGTCACTTGGTTGCGGGATACCCACGATGTCAAGTAATTCAATCGCACGTTTCGCAGCATCGCGAGACGACAGATTTTGGTGCGACTGCAACATCTCAGAAATCTGATCGCCGATTCGATGCACCGGGTTGAGCGCTGAAAGTGGATCTTGAAAAATCATCGACAACAGTCGTCCGCGCACAGAGCGCATATATTTATTTGAGGCACCAATCAACTGCTCGCCCGCCAATAAAACCGAACCAGTGACCCGCGCTCGAACCGGCAAGAGTCCCATCGTCGCCAAAAAAGTAACTGACTTTCCTGAGCCAGATTCGCCTACCACGCCGAGCAGCTCACCAGCTTCAACATCCAGGTCGATGCCACGCACTGCCTCGAGCGGTCCCGACGGCGTATCGAATGTGACACGCAAATCGCGGATCTCCAGAACTTTTTCAGTCATCACGCGCCTCGGTCAAGACGCGGGTCAGTTGCATCTCGCAACGCATCGCCGATGAAATTGATGCTCAGAGCAATAATGATCAACACAAAGCATGGAAACACAGCGAGCCACCAAAACCCAGTTTGCACCGCACCTTTGGCTGCACCAACCAAAATGCCGAGTGATGTAGCACCGTCTCCCGCCTGAGGTCCATATCCAAAGAAGGCCAACGTTGATTCACTGATGATTGCACCAACTACAGAAAAAGTAAGCGCAACCATGATCGGACCAATCGAGTTGGGCAACAAATGCCGGACGATGATGTAGCGACGTGACGCACCAACTGCTCGAGCCGCTTCAACGAACTCCCGCTCTTTAAGCGACAGAACTTGGCCCCGGACAATTCGAGCCACACCCATCCAGCCGAAGATACTGAACAAAACAATAATGAAACGAACAGAGTTCATTTCACCAGTTATAGGTTTGAGCCAAGGCAGCCCACCAAGAACATTTCGTACGACCAACAAAGTCACCAAGAATGGGAAAGCCAAAAACAGATCCGTGACACGCATCAGAATGTCGTCAAATTTGCCACCACGAAAACCTGCGACTGCTCCGACAAGGGCGCCGAGGGTTACAGAAATTATTGCGCTCGCCAAGCCGATCAGCAACGAGACTCGAACACCGTAAATCAAACGACTGTAAAGATCACGACCAATGTCGTCTGTGCCGAGCCAGGCGTTGCTGCGGGGCGAAAGGAACGAGTTCGGTGGAGCCTGCACAGATTGATTGACGCCGTATCGCGCCGTGAATGGTGCCAAAATTACGAACAGGGTCAAAACTCCGATGATGATGCAACTAACCACGGCGGCTTTGTGCGAGACGAACCGCCGAAGCGCCATTTGTCGCGGCGACAGGACATTTTCATTTTGCTCACTCAAGGCGAATCCTTGGGTCAAGCCAGGCATATGAGATATCTGCGATCAAATTAAACAACAGGATCGACGCAACAATTACAACCATCCACGGCATCAAAAGCGGAAAGTCGCCCTCACCAAACGACTTCAAAAAATAGAGCCCCATGCCGGGGTAGGCGAAGATATTTTCGGTGATGATCAACCCGCCGACGATAGAGCCGACATCTAGCGCAGCGATAGTCACAACAGGTATCAGCGCATTACGCATCCCGTGCTTAATCAATATCCGACGTTCACTAATGCCCTTTGAGCGCGCGGTGCGCATGTAATCAGAATTAAGGACGTCAAGAAGCGACGAACGCATGTACCGGCTGTATGTCGCAATTATTTGTATCGCCACAATAATTGTCGGAAGAGCCATGAACTTGAGCATCAAGAACAAATCGAAACCGGTGTGCCCCGCTGGGTAGACACCTGAAGTCGGGAACAAACTTGCACCAAACCACTTTTGCCAATAAACCGCAAACAGAAGTTGCAATAAAATCGCACTAATGAATGGAGGGATCGAAATGCCGACGAAGGCACTTGTATTGATGAAGACATCACGCCTACCGCCTGGGCGCAACGCAGCCAGCACGCCGGCGATCAATCCAAAGAAAATTCCAACGACCGTAGCGGCAGTGCCAAGACGCAAAGTATTAGCCATCGCATCTTTGAGTGCGGGCCAAACTTCGCGACGCCCCTTGATGCTGGGTGCCCACTCGCCAGTGATGAAATTCTTCAACCACTTAAAATAACCCTGTACGAAATTTGGATCCAACCCATTTATGTCGATGTATTGCTGAATTTTGGCGCGGCTTGCGCGCGGGTTCACCCGCTTGTAGCTCTCAACAGGGTCGGTCCCAACTCGCAAAGCAATATAAACCAAAAAAGTAACCAGCAGAAGCGTCGGCACTGACCACGCCAAGCGTCGAAGAATGTAGCGGAGCATCGCCTACAGCCTGCCAAACCCATTTAAGAAGATCAAAAATTCCACCTTAAAAGATGACTAAAACAAAGGTGCGCCGACCCAGAATCAACCGAGCCGACGCACCTTCTTTGAATTAACTCAAGTTTCGAGCGATTAGCTCTTAACTTCAACCTTTGCTTCACCAGCAAGCAGGTTAGTCATCACGTACTTACCATCATTGGTAGTTGCGTAAGCACCTGGCATTACCTGGAACGCAGTTGTCCAAACCATCCACGAAGAGTTTGCACACTCAGTGATTGGGTTGAGACACTCTGGCCATTGCTCAGCACCGAGCACAATTTGTCCATCACCATCAAGATCTTGCCAGAGGTGGATGTTGTTGAATGCTGCGTAGTTGTTGAGTTCAGCGTTCCATGGACCGCCAACCTTGTCTGTGCGAGCAAAACCCGACTTAGGGAACTGCATCAAAGGCAACATCACATGATCTTTCGCCATGAGCGCAAGAACTGCCTTGACCTTGTCTGCACGAGTCGCTGCATCGGAATCAACATCTGCTGCGTAGAGCAAATCTGACGCCTCAGTGTTGCACCAACCCTGACTGTTCTGACCAATGTTGCCATTGGCTTCAGTCGGGATCAGATCGCAAGCGAAACTACCAGTGAGGTAGGCAGGGTCTGGTGGTGCTGTACTGATGTACATCGCCATGTCATAATCCATGCCTGGCAATCGTTGCTGGAAGTAACAAGCGGCATCGCAGTTGTCTGCGCGTACTTTGAAACCTGATGCGTTAAGCAACGGAATCAAATAAGCCTGTGTACTCTCACGACGAGTGTTGCCCGTGTTGATGATCCAACGAACGTCTGGGACATTGCCACTTGGGTCAACCCAGTAGCCGTCTGTTCCCTTTGTCCAACCATTCTCGGTCAACAAAGCCTCTGCTGCTGCTGGGTCGTAGCCATTAGCGAACTCGTCGCCATTGCAATACGGTCCAGGCACCATCGGGCCACACTGAAGCAATTCTTTTCCACCGAGTGGAATGTAGATCTG
>CAMBWL010000016.1 GCA_945871625.1 Bifidobacterium breve | reverse complement strand
GCAAGATTACCGAATCCCTGCCCAACGCAATGTTTCGAGTTGAGTTAGAGAACGGACACACGGTCTTGGCTCATATTTCGGGAAAGATGCGAATGAACTACATTCGAATCCTTCCTGGCGACAAAGTGCAAGTAGAGCTAACACCGTATGACCTCACAAGAGGTCGTATTACATATCGATTTAAATAAAAAGGCGTGCTGTGAAAGTAAGAACCAGCGTAAAAAAAATTTGTGAAAAGTGCAAGGTCATTCGTCGGCATAGCCGCGTAATGGTGATTTGCGAGAACCCACGCCATAAGCAACGTCAAGGCTGAGCGAGAGAGACAAAATGGCACGTATTTCTGGAGTCGACATTCCGCGCGAGAAGCGCCTTGAAATTGGACTTACCTATATATTCGGTATCGGCCGCACGACTGCCAAAAAACTTTGCAGTGAAACTGGCATCAACCCGGACACTCGAGTTCGTGATTTGACCGACTCTGAGGTCAACAAGATTCGTATGTTCATCGAAAATAATTTGAGCGTTGAAGGTGATCGTCGTCGCAATGTGCAGACGGACATCAAGCGCAAGATCGAGATCGGTTCATATCAGGGCACTCGGCACCGCAAAGGTTTGCCGGTTCGTGGTCAGCGCACGCACACAAATGCGCGTACGCGAAAAGGTCCGAAGAAGACAGTCGCTAACAAGAAGATCGCAGTAAGGAAGTAGTCATGGTCGAACCAAAAGCACCAACCCGCAAGCGCAAGCGCGAGCGTCGCAATGTCACATCAGGCATCGTGCATATCAAGAGCACTTTCAACAACACGATTGTTTCGGTCACCGACACCGAGGGCAACGTAATTTCTTGGGCGTCGTCTGGTGGCGTTGGCGTTAGTGGCTCGCGCAAGTCCACACCGTTCGCCGCACAAATGGCCGCCGAGAAGGCCGGTCGAGCAGCGATGGAACTTGGTCTTCGTCGCGCCGAAGTTCACGTAAAAGGTCCGGGTTCGGGTCGTGATACTGCTTTGCGTCAAATTCAAAACCTTGGTATCGAGGTTTCGGGTATCAAAGATCTATCACCGGTGCCGCACAACGGTTGCCGTCAACCAAAGCGAAAGCGACCGTAACCCATGGCTCGTTACACAGGTCCTAAAGTTCGTATCTCGCGCCGTCTCGGCGTCAATATTTTCGAAAACACCAAGGGCTCGAAAGCCCTTGAGCGTCGTCCGTTTCCTCCTGGTCACCATGGTCGTTCACGCCGCAAGGGTGCAGGCAGCGAATATCTTGCCCAGATGCAAGAAAAGCAAAAGGCGAAGTTCATTTACGGCTTGCTTGAGCGCCAATTTCGCAACCTATATAAGAGGTCAGTTCGTCTGACCGGCCCAACCGGTGAAAACCTTTTGCGTCTTCTCGAGTTGCGTCTTGACAACGTGGTTTATCGTGCAGGTTGGGCAGCATCACGCCCACAGGCACGCCAGTTTGTGAGTCATGGCTTGATCAAAGTTGATGGCAAGCGAGTAGATATTCCGTCATACACATTGCAAAAGGGTGAAGTTTTGACGCTCTCACCAAAGGCCGACAACATGATCGTCATTCAGCACAATATCGACACGCTTGACCGCAAGGTTGTGGCGTGGCTTGATGTTGCCGAAGCAGGCAAGCAAGTCACCGTGCGTGAGTTGCCTGTTCGCGAGCAAATTGATGTGCCTGTGCGAGAACAATTAATCGTTGAGCTTTATTCGAAGTAACCCCAAAATATAACGGTCAGAGGAGAAATCATGCTTGTAATCCAGCGCCCAACAGTCGAACCAATCGGCTCACCAGAGAACAATCGTCAAAAGTTTTCGGTTGGTCCACTTGAGCCAGGTCTTGGCCACACAATGGGCAACTCGTTGCGTCGAATGTTGCTGTCATCGATTCCTGGTGCGGCGATCACTTCGGTGAAGTTCGAGTCGGCATTGCACGAGTTCGACACGATTGAGGGCGTCACACAAGATGTGACCGAGATAATTCTCAATTTGAAAGACATCGTGTTGCAGTCGACTTCAAATGATCCGATCGTTTTGAGTGTTGATGTGCGAGGTCCATTAGACCTCACAGCCGGTGACATTCAGTGTCCACCAGAAGTAGAAATTCTCAACAAGGCACAAAAAATTGCCACGCTTTCGGCCAAGGGCAAACTCGTGTTTGAACTCACCGTCGAGCGCGGCAACGGCTACATGTCGTCTGATCGCGATGGTGCTCGCAAGACGATCGGCATCATCCCGATCGATGCGATCTTCTCGCCGATTCGTCGCGTGACTTTCGAAGTTGTGCCGACTCGCGTTGAGCAGTCGACGAACTATGACAATTTGATAATCGACATCGAGACCGATGGTTCGATCACACCGGTTGACTCGCTTGCCTCGGCAGGCGCAACATTGCGATCGCTTGTAGATCTTGTGGCGAACCTCACCGCAGAGCCAGTTGCACTTGAACTTGGTGAAGTTTCGGGCTACTCAAGCGGCGCAGGCGACCTGGACATGGCAATCGAAGATCTTGACTTGTCGGAGCGCCCTCGCAACTGCCTGAAGCGCGGACAGATCAACACAATCGGCGAGTTGCTCACTCATTCAGAAGAAGATTTGATGAACATCACCAACTTTGGCCAGAAGAGCCTCGACGAAATCAAGCAGAAGCTTGATGAGCGCGGGCTTTCACTTCGCGTCTGAGTGCACGAGATATTCAACGAATTTAAATAAGGAGACGATTCAATATGCCAGGTAGACCACGTCGCGGACCAAGTTTTGGTGGTAGTTCATCGCACGAAAAATTGATGATGGCCAACTTGGCATCGTCGTTGTTCGCAGCCGAAGGCATCGTGACAACCGAGTCAAAAGCCAAGGCTCTTCGCCCGATCGCCGAGAAGTTGATCACCAAGGCAAAGAAAGCACAGGGCACCAGTCCGATGCGTGTACACCGCATCCGACAAATTCAGAGCTACCTGCGCGACAAAGAAATGACCAACAAACTTGTCAACGTCGTTGCCCCGAGATATTTGGAGCGAAATGGTGGATACTTGCGAATTATGAAGCTTGGTCCACGCCATGGTGACAACGCACCAATGGCGCGCATTGAACTGATCTAGTCAAAATAAAACCGATGCGTCGAGTGCGCTTGGTTGTTGCCTATAACGGAGAACCATTCCATGGTTTTGCGATTAATCCCAAAGTCGCGACGGTTGCGGGCACGCTCGGTGGGGCATTAGAACAGATTTTTCAGACCCCGATACCCGTGGTGTCGGCTGGTCGAACCGATGCCGGTGTTCACGCAACTGCTCAGGTGATTAGTTGTGATGTTGCTGCCGACTGTGACCTGGCGACTTTGCGCAAGCAACTGAACTCGATGTGCGGTCCAGAAATAATCGTCAAAGATATTGCCTGGGCGTCGAGTGACTTTCACGCCAGGTTTTCGGCGATCTGGCGCCACTATCAATATTTTGTCTATAACGCCGACTTTCCCGACCCATTCAAGGTCGCGTCCTCATGGCATGTGATTGCGCCGCTGAATCTGCATGCGATGCAGTTGGCATGCGACCCGATAATTGGCACCCATGATTTTTCGGCGTTCTGTCGTCGGCCCAAACCAGACAACGACCCAGATCTTGAGGGCCCAGAACTTGCAGATGGTTCTGGCGAAATCGTGCGCGAGAAATCATTGCGCCGCTGTGTGATGCAGGCGAGTTGGCGCGAGGTCGGCGAGTCGATGTTTCGTTTTGATATTCGGGCGAATGCTTTTTGTCATCAGATGGTTCGATCGCTCGTTGGAACTTTCGTCGAAATTGGATCACGAAAGCGTCCGAGTAGCGACATGATGGCGTTGATTCGTTCCGGGGATCGAGCAGAGGCTTCGCAACTGGCCCCGCCACAGGGTCTGTTTTTGACCGAAGTCGGGTATCCGAGTGATGTCACCTGAGGCAATAACCCATATTTTTGTGGGGCTAATTGTGATTTAAAGGGTTTCGGCCCTATCCTTACTAGGCCGTTAAAACGAGTGTGTAATGCATTCTGGCTAGAACAACATTTTTTTAAGGAACTTTCAATGCGTACCTATTCAGCAAAAACGACCGACGTGCAGCGTGCCTGGCACATCATTGACGCCGAAGGCCTGGTGCTGGGTCGTCTCTGCACCGAAGTCGCAACTTTGCTGCGTGGCAAACACAAGCCGATGTACACACCAAGCATGGACACAGGCGATCATGTTGTGATTATCAACGCATCGAAGATCGTGCTCACCTCGGGCAAGGCAGATCGCGAGATGGTTTATGACTATTCGGGTTACCCAGGTGGTCTCAAGTCTGAGACTTATGCAAACTTGCTAGATCGCAAACCGGGCGACGCAATTCGTCGTTCGATTCGTGGCATGTTGCCAAAAGGTTCACTTGGTCGACAGATGCTCAAAAAGTTGCAGGTTTATCCAGGTGCAGAACATCCGCATGCAGCGCAATCACCAAAAGTGTTTGAACTTCCGCACGCCAAGGCTCGTTGAGTCGCAGAAAATTCAGAAAAAAGGAACTAACTCGTGGGAACAAAGCCATTAACTCAGACAACAGGTCGTCGCAAGAACGCAGTTTGCCGTGCGCGACTTCGACCAGGTACTGGTGTTGTAAAAATCAATGATCGTGCGTTTGCCGAATATTTTCCGTCAGAAGTGCAACGCAACTCTTCGACTGAAGCATTGCGAATTACCAACACCGAGTCGAGCTACGACATCGATGCCGACATTGTTGGCGGCGGAATAGCCGGTCAGTCCGGTGCATTGCGCATGGCGATCGCGCGAGCACTTGTTGAACTAGACCCAGCACAAAGACTGGCTCTGAAGAAGGCAGGCTTGTTGACTCGCGATTCACGTCGCAAAGAGAGCAAGAAGTACGGTCTCAAAAAAGCGCGCAAAGCGCCACAGTACACAAAGCGCTAATTCGTCTTTGCAACGCATGGCTTTTGCCGTGCGAATTTCTATTTTCAATAATCGTTTGCAACACTCTTTGTTACGACAAGGCATTGGTGATTAGATGTTGACATTTGGTACAGATGGGGTTCGTGGAGAATTCGGCAAAGAACTGACCGAGAATTACGCAGCCGGCCTCGTTGCCGTGGTGGCGCAGGTTTTGGGGTGCAAGAAAGTTGTGATTGGTCGAGACACGCGTGAGTCGGGTGTGTTGCTCGAAACGGCCATTGCCGCAGCACTGATTTCGCGTGGCGTAGAGGTGCAGTTGATGGGCGTTGCCCCGACGCCAGCGATCGCGTTTGCCGCACGACAGCACGATGTAGTGGCGATTGCTATTACCGCTTCACACAACTTGTATCAAGACAACGGATTAAAGATTTTTGGTGCCGGTGGACGCAAACTTTCTGATGCCGACCAACAGCGCATTGAGCGCGAATTGGAGGCAGGTACCCAGATCGCGGGCAGTGCGGCAGGTGCCGACACAACGAGCGTGGCGCGACCAGAACTGTTGCAAGAGTATTGCGACTGGCTGGTTGGTTCGATGCAGCCAGATGCGTTGAAGAATTTGCATGTCGCCCTTGATTGTGCCAACGGTGCATACAGCAGCGTTGCGCCCAATGTGTTGACAAAACTTGGTGCCACGGTGACGACGATAAATGCGACACCAGATGGCAGAAACATAAATTCGCAGTGTGGAGCAACCCACCCCGCGATGTTGAGCAAGGTTGTCAAAAATGTTGGCGCACACTTTGGTGTTGCTTTTGATGGTGATGGAGACCGATTGATTGCAATTGACGGAAACGGCGAGATCGTGGACGGCGACCATTTGCTGGCAATCAGCGCACTCGAAATGAAACAGCAGGGAACTTTGCGGAACAACAAAGTTGTCGTGACGGTTATGACCAACATCGGCTTTCACCAGGCGATGAAGCAAGCAGAGATTGAAGTAGTCACGACCCCGGTCGGTGACAGATCGGTTTTAATCGCCCTTGAACATGGTTCGCTTTCGTTGGGTGGCGAGCAAAGCGGACACATCATCTATCGTGATTTGGCGACAACCGGCGATGGTTTGCTTGCGGCGCTGAGACTCGCTTCGTTGATCGTTGGTTCAAAAAAATCGCTGAGCGAGATCGCCAGTCAAGCAATGACTAGTTTTCCTCAGGTGTTGGTCAACCTTCGCGTCAGCAGACGAATTGAAGACATAGATCAACTTTTCAAAAACGAGATCGCAATGGCCGAGAAATCCCTTGGAGGAGTCGGTCGCATTTTGGTGCGTGCAAGTGGAACCGAGCCGATGGTGCGGGTGATGGTTGAGGCACCGCAACAAGATACGGCTGAGACGGTGGCTGCAACATTGGCCGACGCGATAACTGCGCGACTCGGCTGATAGCGATGCGAAAGTAGACTAGAAATTATGTGCGGAATTATCTGCGTGTTGAGCCGTAAGACTCGACGAGCCACCCCAACCGCCAAAGAGATCTTGGCTCTGTTGGATGCCGCTTTAGACGCTGGCACCAAGAGTGACATTGACCAACTCGCCCAAGCCGTGACGACTGCCGACAAACTTTTGCGTGGCGAGGCCGGCCAGTTGTGTATGGCCGACAACCATCAGTTGATTGCCGCGATGACTTCTCGAATTGACCAACTGGATGCGATTGTCACCGCCTATGAACAGTCGGTCGAGAAATCGGCAAGTCTGCAGACTGAAACTTCGCAGCATGCGCTGGACGAAATAATTCGCGCCAAAGACGCGATTTGGGAAATACGTAATGATCGAATTCGCACGGCGAAACTCGTCGATGCATTGGCTGGGCAAGGGGCTTCGGATTCGGCACGCAGTGGATATTTTTCGATTCAGCAGGCGTTCTCGGGTTTGGATCGGCTCGAGGTTCGCGGTCGTGATTCGGCGGGTATACATGTGCTCGTATCGAATCATGGTCTGAAGGCAACTGACAAAGAAGTTAAAGCGTTACTGGCAAATCGCCGCGAAGATGCATTATTCATGTCCGGGGCGATGCGCATAACCGAGAATGCGTGGTCGTTTGTCTATAAGGCCGCCGCGGAAATCGGCGAACTTGGTGACAATACCCGTGTGATGCGCAACGCCGTGATGGCTGACGCGTTGTTGCGACTTTGTATCTCGCAACCAAATGCGCAAGTTGCAGTGTTGGCACACACCAGGTGGGCAAGCGTCGGAATCATCTCTGAACCCAATGCGCACCCCGTGAACAGCGAAGAACTTGAAGGCAAGCATGATCACGCATATTTGGTGGCGGCATTGAACGGTGATGTCGACAACCATGCTGACTTGCGAGTGCAACATGGTTTGCGCGTCGCGGGGCCGATAACAACCGATGCAAAAGTTATCCCTGCATTGGTTTCGCGAAAACTAGCGACGACCAAAAATTTGACCGACGCATTTCGTGAAACTGTCGCCCAGTTTGAGGGTTCGGTGGCGATTGCGGTCGCAGGCGCGACCGAGCCGGACAAATTGTTGCTGGCTCTGCACGGTAGTGGTCAAGGATTGTGCATTGGTCTTGCCGAGGATCGATTCATTGTTGCCAGCGAACCATACGGCGTGGTCGAAGAGACTCTCGACTATGTGCGCATGGACGGAGAGGCACTCGCCGATATCAATAATCCGTCGAGCAGAGGTCAAGTAGTTGCCCTCTCGGCGGCCAACGCCGGCGAATTATCTGGCATCGAGTTGGTCGCCTATGACGGACGCAGAATTGATTTGACGGCTGAGAAAGTTCTGACTGCCGAGATAACTACGCGAGATATAAATCGTGGCGAGCACAAACACTTCTTGGCAAAAGAGATTGCCGAGGCACCTGAAAGTTTCCGTAAAACTATTCGCGGGCGAATCGTCGAAAACAACGGCGTGTTGACAACCGATTTGGGCGAAAAAGTGCTGCCACAATCAATTTGTGATCGGTTGGCGGCGGGCACAATCACGAAAGTTCGTGTAATCGGCCAAGGAACAGCAGCGGTTGCGGGCCAGGCACTTGCCAAGTTGCTCAACGAATTAGTCGGCATTGGCTTGAGCGCCGAAGCGCTGTTGGCTAGCGAACTTTCGGGTTTTGGTCTGCAACTTGATATGAGCGACACGCTCGTTGTTGCGGTAAGCCAAAGCGGCACTACAACCGACACGAATCGCACCGTTGATTTGGCACGCGCACGCGGCGCGAGTGTTCTGGCGATTGTCAATCGTCGTGGCAGTGAGCTCGCGGCGAAAGCAGACGGTGTGATGTATACATCTGACGGTCGCGACGTCGAGATGAGCGTTGCCAGCACCAAGGCGTTTTACGCGCAGGTTGCAGCCGGCGCACTTTATGCGTGTGCGTTGTCAAAAGCACTCGGCAAATCTTCTGACCGTGCGCGACATGAACTGTTGTCGGGTTTGCGCAAGATACCTGATGCGCTTGTTGAAGTTTTGGCGACGCGACCAGAGATTGCGGCGGCGGCGAAACAGTTTGCGTCGTCGCGGCGCTATTGGACGGTGGTTGGCAACGGCATGAATTTGATCGCGGCCCAAGAGGTGCGGATCAAATTATCCGAGCTTTGTTATAAATCAATTTCGAGTGACTCAACCGAAGATAAAAAACACATCGACTTGTCTTGTGAGCCGTTGATTTTTGTGTGCGCAACCGGGCTGCTCGAAGGTACGGCGTCAGACGTGGCCAAAGAGATTGCGATTTATCGTGCGCACAAGGCCCTGCCGATCGTCGTTGCGACGGCAGGCCAGACGCGCTTTGATGCCGCCGCCGCGGTGTTGTTGGTGCCGAGTGTCGAGACGAGCCTGTCGTTTATTTTGAGTGTGATGGTCGGACATTTGTTCGGCTACGAGGCGGCCCTGGCGATTGATGCTTTGGCGCGACCGTTGCGTGAAGCGCGCGAAGTTGTCGAACACGCAGTTGAGCGTGGCGGTGACGCCAACAAATTGTTAGAAAAGATTCGCACCGAGTTGGGTGCGCCAGCGACACGATTTACCGATGCATTGGCCACTGGCAACTACGACGGCAACCTGGAAGCCAGCACCGCGGTGCGAATCGTGACGATGTTGCGTGACACGCTGGCCAGCGACCCGGTTCAGGCATATCAGCGCAGTTCGGGCAAGATTGCCTCACCAGAACTGTTGCTCGACGATTTGACGAGTGCACTGACGCGTGGCGTTGACGAATTGACGCGTCCCGTTGATGCGATCAAGCATCAGGCCAAAACCGTGACCGTAGGTATTTCGCGAAGCGACGAAGGTTTGTTCGACCGCAAGTTGGTCAAGGCGTTGCTTGAAGCGGGAGTGGCGCGTGAGCGACTTTCATATCGGGTGCTCAAGATCGTGGCAGATCTAGACGCCGCGGTGAGTGCCGTAACTGGTTTTACTCGATATCAAATTGAAGGCGACATCGTTGGTGGCGCGGCAACGATCACGATCATTGATCGTGGCGGAATGTCAAAGAATTTGACCTCGCGAGTCGATCGAAATTCGCAACTAGTGGGCACAAAGCGTCGGGTTGCCAGCGACCAAGAAGTTCTCGTTGCTCGCGGTCGCAGCGACAATCGCACGGTGATCATGGTGCCAGAAACAAAAGGTGGACAAACCACGGGTATCACGCTGTTGCATGTGATGTTTCAGGATCGACTGGCGGCCCCGGCGATGCGCGCGGTGTTGCAAGGTTACGACCGTCGCTATGACCGACTTGTCGACTGGGTGACAGAAACCGAAGGTGCGTTCAGGGAAGATCGATTGGCCGAAGTATCGGTGGCCGACTTGCTGATCTTGCCGATCAGCGACATGGCCGATCACTGGCGAACAAGGGAGTAGCGCAGATGATTGGTCTGGGTATTGATGCTGTGAGCGTGCGACGATTTCGCGATGCGCTTGACCGCACGCCAAATTTGCGCACGCGTGTTTTTACATCGACCGAACTTGAATCATTGTCGGGCCGAGTAGATAGCGCACCAAGTTTGGCCGTGCGATTTGCGGCGCGTGAGGCGACGATGAAGGCACTTGGTGTTGGGCTCGGGGCTTTTGATTTGCACGATGTTTCAATCCGCAATTCTGAAACTGGTGCGCCCGAATTGATCGTGACAGGTCGGGCTCTTGAACTTGCACAAGCCCAAGGTGTGCAGAGTTGGCTCGTTTCGCTTTCGCACACCGATGACATGGCTGTGGCTGTCGTCGCGAGTAACTGAGCAATAAATTCGGCGATGAATCCGATTAATCACTGGGCGTGGGTTGAAGTCGACCTCGACGCGATTCATCAAAATGTCGCTGAAATAGTTCAACAGGCTGGGCACTCGCAATTGTGGGCCACGGTGAAAGCAAACGGCTATGGACACGGCGCGGTAGAAGTTGCGCGAACTGCGTTAAGTGCGGGCGCGAGCGGTTTGTGCGTGGCGCTGGCCGACGAGGCGCATCAATTGCGTGTGGCAAAAATTGCTGCGCCGATTTTGATCGTCAGCGAGCAACCCGAAGTTGCATTCGAACAAATGTTGGGCGACGAAGTCGTGGCAACCGTGTATAACCCTGCGACGATAAATAGTTATGCAGCCGTCGCAAAGCGTCTTGGGGTTGTTGGCAAGGTGCATTTAAAAGTTGACACGGGGATGCACCGCGTTGGCGTGACGGTAGCCAGCGCGATGGCTCGCGTTGAGCAAATTAGTTCGCTGCCGTCGTTGCAATTAGAGGGTGTTTACACGCACTTTGCGGCGGCTGACTTGCCGAGTCACGACGAGACTGCCAAGCAACAACGACGATTCGACGACTTTGTCGCTGAACTCGAGCGCAAAAAAATGCGACCAAAATATGTGCACACGTCAAACTCGGCGGCGATGTTGCGAAATTTAAATGCTGCAACCGACATTGCGCGAGTCGGCATCGCGATTTATGGCATTGCCCCGAGCAATGAAACCGAAACGGTCGCAAGTCGTTTGCTACCGGCGATGTCGCTGCATGCTCGTGTTAGTCATGTGCAACGGCTTGATGCGGGCGAAGGTGTTTCATATGGTTTGCGCACGAGATTAGAAAAATCGGCGAATATCGCCACGCTGCCGCTCGGGTATGCCGATGGTGTGCCACGTCGGTTGTGGAGTGTGGGGGGCGAAGTATTGATCGCGGGTAAGCGTTGCCCGATTGTTGGTGTTGTGACGATGGATCAGTTGATGGTCAACTGCGCTGACGCAGAAGTCAAAATCGGCGACCAGGCAGTTTTGCTTGGCACGCAGGGCAGCGAGAAAATTGCTGCCAACCAAATTGCGACGCGGCTCGACACGATCGGCTATGAGATTGTTTGTGGCATTAGCGCGCGCGTGCCACGCGTATATATCGAAAAAAAGGTTTAGTCGCAATGAAGTTTTTGCTTGGCTCATTGACAGATACGCGGCAGTTTGCAGAAATTGTTGCCGCGCATGTGCGACCGCGCGACATGATCGTTTTGGCTGGCGAAATGGGTGCGGGTAAGACGACATTTACGCAGAGTTTTGGTCGCGCACTTGGTGTGACTGATTTGATTACTTCGCCGACATTTAACTTGCTGCATAATTACGGTTCAGGGCGAATGTCGTTGCATCACGCCGATCTTTATCGCCTTGAGCGAACGGGTGAGCTTGAAGATCTAGGACTCGATGAACTGCAAGACGGTGGCGGGGTGATCGCCGTCGAATGGGGAGACATAGTCGGCGATGAACTGGGCGATGCTTTGGTGCTGCGCTTTGAGCATGCTGTCGAAACGGCCGATACTGAGGTGCGCACGGTAACTGTTGGCGCGCGTGGGGCCCAATGGGCGAGCCGATTTAACAAACTCAGCGAAGAATTGTCTGCCAGTTTCAAAGTATTGGCGCGAGGCTGAGACCGATGATTATTTTGGCGATTGACACATCAACAGATGCTGTGAGCGTCGCAGTCAACAATTCGAAACAGTTGTTGGCGAGTGCCCACGTCACGAGCGATCGGCGCCACGCCGAATTGCTCGCACCGATGATCTCAAGCGTCTGTGCACAGGCAGATATCGCGATGCGCGAGATCGATGTCATGGCCGTGGATATTGGGCCCGGTTTGTTCACTGGCATGCGCGTTGGCATTGCCTCGGCCAAAACAATCGCCCAAGTGTTGGATGTGCCAGTTGTTGGAGTTTCAAGTTTGGATATTTTGGCCCGTTCGGTGACGACGACACAACGAGTCGTGTTGTCGACGATCGATGCCCGACGCGGCGAACTTTATTGGGCGATGTATCGCAACGACATTGGGTCGAGCATTGAAGTTAAACCGCCGCGAGTTGGCAGCGTCAGTGATTGTGTCGTCGAGATCATCGACCGTGGCCAAGAAGCATTGATCGTCGGCAACGGTGCATTGCGTTATCGCCAGCAGTTGAGCGAGATGCTCGAGACCACTGGCTTGTCTATTGAATGGGCGAGTGAACAACTTGCTCAGCCGAGTGCGGCGGTTCTCGCGCTAATCGCAGCCGAGTTGGCGCTACTTGAGCAATGGCAGACGGCAACCGAACTTCAGGCGCTTTATCTGCGGGCGCCCGACGCCGAAATCAATTGGGCCACTCGGGTGAATTCATGAGTATTTTAGATCGGTTCATACGCGCGAAAGGAAATGATCGCGAAGATGATTCGCTGGCTGAAACTAGTCAGCAGTCGCACGACTTGGTGATCGTGCCGATGCGTCGCGCACAT
>CAMBWL010000015.1 GCA_945871625.1 Bifidobacterium breve | reverse complement strand
GACGGCTTCATTTTCGGCGAAGGTTCAGCCGTATTCGTTTTGGAGCGTCTAGACCTGGCTATCGCCCGTGGCGCGAAAATCATTGGAGAAATTCTCGGTGCGGGCAGCAATGCCGACGCCCACCACATCACCGCCCCGTCGCCTGGTGGAGTTGGCGCAATTGCATGCATGAAACTTGCACTTGAAGACGCCGGCTTGTCGGCTGATGAAATTAAACAAGTAAATGCGCACGGCACATCGACACCGCTGAACGACTCTGCTGAAGCGCAAGCAGTTGCTTCTGTGTTCGTCAACAAACCGCCAATGACCTCAATAAAAGGTGTGACTGGTCACCCACTTGGCGCCGCAGGCGCTCTTGAAGCGGCGGCGGTTCTGCTTTCTTTCGAACACAAATTGATTCCGCCTACGGCAAATACAACCGTGGTTGATCCGGCGATGGCAGGTGTTGACGTCGTCATGGGTAGCGCTCGTGCGTGGCAACCTGGTCCGACGATTTCAAATAATTTTGGCTTCGGCGGCCATAACGGCTCGATAATTATCGCGCCGTACAACTATTAGATCCGTCTCCGCTCACGCGTCGACGATGACAAATAGCAATTCGCATTCGCAGGCGATTTCACCGTTGACTTTGGCGACACCTGTGCCCTTGCCAGCGCGCGCCGACATGCGACCAAGTTGCACCGACATTTCAAGCACATCACCAGGCACCACCTGACGCCTGAACCTCGCGCCGTCGAGTCCGCCAAACAGCGGCAACTTGTTGGCGAACTTGGCATCACTCAAAATCGCACACGCCCCAACTTGGGCGATCGCCTCGCACATCAACACACCCGGCAAAGTCGGGCGACCCGGAAAGTGACCGACGAAAAAATCTTCGTTACCGGTTAAATGCCAAAGACCAGTGGCGCTCAGCCCTGGCTGCAACGCAGTCAGCGAATCAACAAACAAAAATGGCGGACGATGCGGAATAATCTCTTTGGGAGCAGGAAACGAGTTCACTTTTTAATCATTGCAATAATTTAGCGGTTGCTAGATACGGGACTATCAATCGCCGCACGCACCTCGGCAACATATTGCGCCACAGAGTCGGCGCCCTCATTTAACAGCCTTCGCACAACAGATGCACCTTGAATTACCCCGTCGGCAACGGCACACGCCTGTTGTGCCTGTGCCGCATTTGAGACGCCAACACCAACCAGCACAGGCATGTCAGTAATTCTTTTTAACCTCGTCGCCATCGCCACAGCAGTTGCTGCAAGTTCAGTGCGTTCACCCGTGACGCCAAGCAAACCAACTGCGTAGACGAATCCCCTGGCTCGTTCAACGACTCGGTGCAATCTTTCGTCTGGAGCAGTCGGTGCAGCCAGCATCACGGTTTCAATTCCTGTCGAATCGGCCGACTCACACCAATGCGCCGACTCTTCGAGCGGAAGATCGGGCACGATTGCCGCCACGACACCCGCCTCGCGCAGCGAATTGGCAAACCTGGTATGGCCAGCGCGATAAACCGTGTTGTAGTAACACATCACGATCAACGGAATAGAAACATCTACACCTCGCAGTTCATGCAAAATCGAAATTGGAGTTGCGCCATCGCGCAGCGCCTTCTCGGATGCCATTTGAATAATCGGTCCATCCATTACGGGGTCAGAAAAAGGTATCCCGATTTCTATCGCGTCTGCCCCGTTGGCTGCCGCGCCACGGATCGCATCAATCCAACCCGTCAAACCACCCGTTATATAAGGAACAAGAATTTTTCGACCGGAATCGCGAGTCTGACGCAACCGAGTCTCAAGTGCACCCGGCTTGTGTTGAGCAGATTTCACGAAAACTTCGTCTTCAACTCAACGAATCGCCGAGAATCGCCATCATCTGAGCCACATCTTTGTCGCCGCGACCAGACAGATTCATCAATACTGTTTGTCCCTGAATCTTCGGCGCCTCTCTTGTGATCCATGCGACCGCGTGTGCGCATTCAAGCGCAGGAATTATCCCTTCGGCACGTGCCATCAATTTGAAACCTTCGATCACTTCTTGATCGTCAACACTCGGATACTCTGCACGACCCACCGACGCAAGATACGAATGCTCAGGTCCGACACCTGGGTAATCGAGACCAGCACTAATTGAGTGCGCTTCTTGCACCTGACCGTATTCATCTTGCATCAAATAACTCTTCATACCGTGCACAACGCCAGGCGTACCACGACCTACCGCCGCACCGCCCGCAGGCTCAACGCCGACCAATCGAGTGTCAGCATCGATGAATCCCGAGAAAATACCCATCGCGTTTGAACCACCACCGACGCACGCCACGACAATATTCGGATCGCTGCCATCACACAATTCTTGAAACTGTTTGCGTGCTTCTTTACCGATGACACTTTGAAATTGCCGGACCATGAACGGATACGGATGCGGCCCCATCACCGAACCGATGCAGTAATAACTAGTTTCAACACTCGCCACCCAATCTCGCATCGCTTCGTTGACCGCATCTTTTAGCGTGCGACTTCCGGAGTTGGCCGCTTCAACTGTCGCCCCAAGAAGTTTCATTCGAAAAACATTCAGCGACTGTCGTTCGATATCCACAGCGCCCATGTACACCTTGCATTCAAGACCAAGCAGTGCCGCCGCCGTTGCCGAAGCCACGCCGTGTTGACCTGCTCCAGTTTCGGCAATGATTCGTTTCTTGCCCATCCGCTTTGCGAGCAACGCTTGGCCCAACACACTGTTGATTTTGTGCGAACCAGTGTGATTTAGATCTTCGCGTTTAAGAATCAAACGAATGCCAAGTTGAGCCCCAAGATTGTGACATTCGGTCAAGATTGATGGACGCCCTGCATACTCGCGCAAAAGATCGTCGAGTTCAGTTCTAAAAAGTGAATCATTCCACGCATCATTGAATGCTCGTTCAAGTTCTTCGCACGCAGGCACCAAAGTCTCGGGCACGAAACGGCCACCAAATTCACCGAATCGACCGTCTGCCCCAGGTGTGAGCAACTCTCGAGGCACTTGCTTTGGGTTCATCACCCCAAATGTATCCGAAGAGCGACTAAGTATCTGCTGCTATTTTCGCGAAACCCGTTCGCGCGTTGTCAATGAATCGTTTTAGTTTGATCGGATCTTTGTAACCATGGCGTTTCTCAACTCCCGACGAAACATCTACGCCCCAGGGAGAAACTTCGCTGATCGCCGACTCAACAGTTTCAGCTGTCAATCCCCCAGACAACACGATGCGAACCGTGTCTGGCAACTCGGCGATCAAACTTCGGTCATAAGCGACTCCAGATCCCGGGTTTGGCGAATCCACAAGAATCAGGTTGGTCAAATAGTCGTCGGCTCGCGCCGCTTCAACTGAACCCGCGACCACGGCCTTGATCACCCAATGCAAATCCACCATCACTTCAGCAACGTTTTGCGCCGACTCATGACCGTGCAGTTGCGCCCCAAACAAACCTGCTTCACGAACTGTTTCGACCACCCGTTGGGGATGTTCATCACGAAACACACCTACGGTGATTATGCCTTGTGGCAACCTGCGCACGATCTCCTTTACCCGTTGCGGCGCAACCTGTCGTGGGGATGGTGCAAAAATGAAACCCAAAGCATCAGCACCAAGCGCGACGGCCAGCAACGCATCTTGCTCATTAGTTATGCCACAAATTTTTATGAACATCTAGACGCCCAATTCGCTGACACTTTTTACGATGTCTCCAGAAGTCACGAGGGATTCGCCTACCAACACGGCGTGATAACCCGCGTCGCGCAGACTTTGTGCGTCAGCCCGTGTCTTGACACCAGACTCGGCTACTCGCACGACATTCGCCGGCATCAGTCTTGCCATTCGCACCGCTCGCCGATGATCGACCTCAAAAGTTTTTAAATCGCGTTGATTCACACCAATCAACGACGCTTTGATTTCTAGAGCGATCTCGAGTTCGGTTTCGTCGTGTATCTCGACAAGCACGTCCAAGCCAAGTTCAGTTGCGAGACCGTGGAACTCTGCCAGTTCAGACTTGTCGAGTGCAGCCACGATCAGCAATACGCAGTCGGCATTCATGAGTTTTGCGTCGCAAACATCTTTGGGCGAGATCGTAAAATCTTTGCGAAGAACCGGCAAGTCGACCGCAGATCGTGCACCCTCCAAATCAGACTTCGAACCTCCAAAAAACTCGGCATCCGTAAGCACAGAAATGCAAGATGCGCCACCGCGGCGATATTGCTCGGCAGTTTCCGATACCTGCAAGTTTTCGTTCAGCACGCCACGCGAAGGTGACCGACGTTTGATCTCTGCGATTACCGCCATTTTCTCGACCGAATCTTTGCGCAACCTGTTGATAAAGCCGCGTGATGGTGACGTCTTTTTTGCGCTCGATATCAACTCTTCTAAATTGCGTGTATCCGCAAGTGTCGTTTCACGATGCTTGGCAAGAATCTTGTCGAGATACAAAGATTAAAGTCCCTTGCCGCCTATCGGTGTCAAAAATGAAAACTCAGGGGCTCCATCCACAAACGGTGCGAGCGTCTTGGACCACGACTTGAAAGCGTCAGATCCCATGTGCAAATTCGCAGCATCCTGATCGGCATAAAGTTCGTAAAACCAAACGACATTCGGGTCTACGGCATCATGGTGAAAAATATAAACATCGGTGCCACTCTCGGCTTTCGCCGTCGCTATTCCTGGCATAACCGCGGCAGTCATTGCATCGCGTTGGCCCTCTTTTATTTTTAACTTGACTGCTACTGCTACCTTGCCCACAACTATTCCCTCCGTTTGATTGGTATTTTCGATTAGTAGCCGAGCCTCTGCGAAAGTTCAGCCAACAACGAATCTATCTTCACCCGACTCTGTGCCGTCGTATCACGCTCACGAATCGTCACCGAATCATCCTCGAGAGAATCAAAGTCGACCGTCACACAAAATGGGGTGCCAATCTCATCTTGTCGTCTATAACGGCGTCCTATCGCTTGAGTCTCGTCAAAGTCGCACATGTACCGAGCACCCAACGTGGCATGAATTTTTTTTGCCAGGGGCATCAGGGTGTCTTTTTTTGATAATGGCAAAACAGCAATCTGGAACGGTGCAAGTCGCGGATGTAATCGCAGCACGGTGCGTGGTTCATCATTGACGACATCTTCGTCATAGGCCGCCAACAAAAAAGCCGCCATCGTACGATTGGCCCCGGCCGCAGGTTCGACGACATACGGCACATATCTTTCGTTCGTCGCTTGATCAAAGTATTCGAGTTTTTGTCGCGAGTGTTCGGCGTGTTGCTTCAAGTCGTAGTCGGTGCGTTGAGCAATGCCTTCAAGTTCGCCCCAACCCCATGGAAACTTGAATTCAATATCGCTGGTGCCCGCCGAATAATGCGAAAGTTCATCTTTGGCGTGTTCTCTTATTCGTAACATCTCAGCCGGTATGCCGTAGTCGATATACCACTGCAATCTTGACTTACACCAGTAGTCATACCATTGTGCGCTCTCACTTGGCGGCACAAAAAACTCAAGTTCCATTTGCTCAAATTCACGCGTGCGAAAAATAAAGTTGCCAGGCGTGATTTCGTTTCTGAAACTTTTGCCTACTTGGGCGATACCAAACGGCGGCTTTTTGCGACTTGTCTGCAAAACATTGGCGAAATTAACGAACATACCTTGAGCCGTCTCAGGCCGCATATACACAGTTGCACCCTCGCCCTCGATTGGTCCGGCTTGAGTTTTGAACATCAGGTTGAATGCCCTCGCGTCGGTGAACGCGCAACCCTTTTTTGATTGCGGGCAATCTCGATCGTCGAGCTGATCTTGTCTGAATCGACGCTTGCAAACCGTGCAATCAACGAGTGGGTCACTGAAATTGCTGAGATGACCGCTGGCCTCAAACACCTGCGGAGAACCCAGAATTGCAGCGTCAATCAACACGACGTCGTCGCGCTGCTGCACCATCGTGCGCACCCAAGCGTCCTTGACGTTGCGCAACATCAACGAACCAAGCGGACCGTAGTCGTACGAAGATCTAAACCCGCCGTATATTTCGCCACTCGGATAAACGAAACCGCGCCGCTTGCAAAGGTTTACGATTTGATCTAAATCTTGCGCGGGCACACACTCAGACTATTACAGATGCAGTAGGTTTTTGAGCCGTATTGACGACTATCGCTCTGGGCTCTCAAAGACGGCGACTGATTTAAGACGTCGTTCAAGGTGATGCTCCATGCACTTGGTGGCGAGATCCGAAACTTCACGGGTTGCGGCACTCTCGGGCAGCGAAAGTGCATGGTTCAACTGTCCGCCAACAATGCTTTGAATAATTTTAAATGCATCCGGTGAGATGGTCACCCCACTGCGACAATTTCGACATTGTCCCCCACCACGAAACAAATCGAATGCAATCAACTCGCTACCAGGTGCCCCACAACCGACACAACTTTCTACGTGTGCTCCGACACCCTCGACCACCAACAACTTGAAATAAAACGCCGCCAGCACGAGCGCCGAGTCGTTTTCTGAAAGCCACTGCAGTGCACCAACCAACATCTTGTATAAATGCTCTGTCGGTTCACCATCCATACCCAGTTGGTCGATCGCTTCGAGCATCGCTAATCCGCGGGTCAAACGATCCAAATCCGTATAAAGTCCGCGCGCACTGGTCACGAGTTCAACCTGACTGACGGTGTCTAGATCCTTGCCGGAACTCAACAACACATCGATGTGGCTCAATGGTTCGAGTCGCGACCCAAATCTTGACGACATCTTGCGCACACCATTGGCCACCGCACGAACCTTGCCGTGTTCGAGCGTCATCATCACGATGATTCGATCAGATTCACGAAGGTCATAAGTGCGAAGCACAACCGCCTTGTCGCGATACAGGCTCATGAATCAATACCACCGAAACGACGATCGCGTCTTTGAAAATCGCCGATCGCCATTTGA
Source organism: Bifidobacterium breve (assembly GCA_945871625.1). Classification (GTDB taxonomy): domain Bacteria; phylum Actinomycetota; class Acidimicrobiia; order Acidimicrobiales; family Ilumatobacteraceae; genus BACL27. Next base: position 6,184 of record CAMBWL010000015.1, on the reverse strand, counting down.
ATATGTTCGACGTCGCACTTCAACCACGGCACGTTCAGAAAAACAAGTTCGCTGTACGCAAGTTCCCACATCAGCGACTCTGGCACTCGGGTTGGCGAGCCTAAAACCAAGACCAAATCTGGCTCACCAGAAGCTGGCGACAAAAGTGTCGCCGCAAGTTTTGCTTCGTCGATGTTCTGAGCAACACCTAGCTGGGCAACCGCATTGACGAACCTCTCTTGTCCATCGGCGCATGTATCAATCACGACTATCAACCCACCGTCGGCGACGACAGAAACTCGATCGCCCGAACGATGTCCGCCATGTGCCTCAATTATCAAATTACATATTTCAGTGCGCTCGAGCGGAGTTGCCGCCCCTGAATAAGGATAAATCGACAACCATCGCACGCCGACCCCGCCGACCGAGCGAACAAGTGCATCAATCTGCGATTTCCATTGTGCTGGTGTTGTCTTGCGCCACTCGACAATCGTGCCCGCACACACTAAGACATGGGCCAAATCACTGTTCACATTGCGTGCCACTTTGACCATGGTGATATTCTCTCACTTTCATCCGACCCGACTCGCCAACCAATAGTTGTTAGCGTTCCGTAGATGAATTCGAAACCCCTTCACGTGGCGTGCATCATGGATGGCAACGGCAGATGGGCTGGTAAACGAGGCCTACCCCGCACCGCTGGCCACACGGCAGGGGAAGAATCTCTGGCAGACATTGTTCGTGCGGCGTCGAAGCGCGAAGTCGACTACTTAACGGTGTTTGGTTTCAGCACCGAAAACTGGGTTCGCCCGCGCGCCGAGGTACGACACATCTTGGGGTTGCACAAAAAACTTTTTGGACGAATAAAAGAACTCAATGAAAACAATGTCCGCATCAATTGGATTGGCCGACCGTTCGACGAGCCGGGCTCGCGTACACCGCTGTATGTGCAGCGGGCGATTCGCAAGGCGATCGATGACACATCCAAAAACACGGGCATGGTTTTGACGGTCGCATTCGACTATGGCTCGCGCAGCGAACTCACTCGTGCGGCGGTAAAACTCGTGAATAGTGACCAAGAACTGACCCCGACAAACCTGCAGACATGGCTCTACGATGCCTCGCTACCCCCAGTTGACGTGCTCGTTCGCACATCGGGTGAATCCCGAATATCAAACTTCTTGCTATGGCAAATAAAATCGGCAAAAATATATTTCACCGAACGACCATGGCCAGACTTTGATGACGTCGATCTGGATGCAGCAATTGCGTTGACGAAAATTTAACTTTAGTTAGTGACCGTCTAATGACAACCAATATCGCTGACCAAGAAATTCTCGATGCTTTGCGTCGTGTCACCACTGAACTGGCAAATGCCGAAGAACGTCAAGGTCAAGATGAAATGGCTGTGCTCGTTGGTCGGGCTTTGCGCAAGAATCGACACCTGATCGTGCAAGCTGGCACCGGCACGGGCAAGACGCTTGGTTACTTGGTGCCGGCAGTTATTTCGGGGCGACGAATTGTTGTTTCAACTGTCACGAAAGCGTTGCAGGATCAACTTTCACAAAACGATCTACCCCTGTTGGCGGCGGCATTAAATCCGATTCTCGATCATCAACTGACTTGGACCGTATTGAAAGGTCGCAGCAATTACCTTTGTCGCCAACGCATCGCCGAACTCGCGGATCGGTCGCAATCAAAACTTGAACTCGACGAGGTATCGGTGCGAACAAAAGCCGACGTAAAAAAACTTGTCGAATGGTCAGGTACAACCAAAACAGGCGACGAAGGCGAACTCGATTGGCAGCCGCAAAGAAATGCCTGGTCGATGGTCAGCGTCACGAGCGAAGAATGCCCCGGTGCGTCCCGATGTCCGCAAGGAGAAAATTGTTTTGCCGAGCGCGCGCGTGCGCAAAGTCAGACCGCCGATGTTGTGATTGTCAATGGTTGGCTATATGCCCTCGACATCGTCACGCAAGGCACGATCATCGGCGAACATGACGTCGTAGTTTTCGACGAAGCCCACGAACTCGAAGACGTCGTCACAGATTCTGCTGGTCTGGCTCTCTCCCCGAGTCGAATAACAACAATCGGCTCGGCGATGCGATCGATCATTCGCGACGACGCTATGTCGGGTGGCTTCGCCAAGAGTGCCGCAAGATTGCGCGATGCAATTGTGCCGTTCGTCAACAAACGTGTGGCTCTGCCCTTGGACAGTGAATCACGCGAGACTCTCGTCGAGGTTCGCGGTCGCGCCAATGACGCCCTGGAGTCTTTGCGCACGATTGCCACAAACGACGAATCAGCCAAGCAAAGAAAACTCCGCGCCCAGTCGCTTTGCACTCGGTTCATCGAAGATCTTGATCTCGCACTCGCCGATCGGAGCGGATTTGTCGCCTATGTCTCTGGCAACGCCGACCGTTGCTCACTTGAAATGCGGCCACTCAATATCGGACCAACCCTGCATGAGGCGGTTTGGTCACAACGCACGGCGATTCTTACCAGTGCAACCATTCCAACGAACCTGCCCCAAAGAATCGGCCTGACTGCCGACAGTTTTGACGCATGCCATGTGGCCAGTCCGTTTGATTATGAAAACAACTCGCTGCTGTATTGCGCATCACATCTTCCGGACCCCGCTCAAGGCATGCGCGACGATGCGGTGCATAAAGAAATTTTTGAGTTGATCAACGCCGCAGGAGGTAGAACCTTGGCACTGTTCACGAGTTACGCAAGACTCAACGCGGCCTACGACGCCTTGGTGGACAAATTCGAGTTTGAAATTCTCAAACAAGACGATCTGCCAAAAATGGAGTTGTTGAGAAAGTTCGCAGCCAGTGAATCAACTTGCCTGTTCGCGACGCAAAGTTTCTTTCAAGGCGTAGACGTCCCCGGCCAAACACTGAGTTGCGTGATAATCGACCGACTGCCGTTTCCTGTGCCGACTGATCCGTTGATGAGCGCTCGTCGTGATGCCTTCGGCAAGTCGGCGTTCACGGCAATCGACATACCGATTGCCGCTACAAAACTTGCTCAAGCGGCAGGACGGTTGATTCGCACTCAAACAGACATGGGCGTAGTTGCCGTGCTAGATCCGCGACTCGTAACCAAAAGTTACGGTAAAGCAATTATTGAGATGTTGCCACCGATGGAGTTCACCAACAAAATTAAACGCGCCACAGAGTTTTTGACTTACGCGGTGAGCAAGCGATAACCCATGCCACGCACCGTGGCGATTATTTTCGGGTCTTCTGCCGACTCTTCAATCTTCACCCTGAGACGTCGAATATGGGCGTCGACTAATCGACTATCACCAAGGTATTCATAACCCCAGACCAACTCAAGCAACTGGTCTCGTGACAAAACTTTGTTTGCATTTTCCATGAAAATGTGCAACAGCCGATACTCGGTTTTGGTCAACGGCAGTTCGACGCCGCCCTTCAAAACAATCCCCTGATCACTGCGCATCTCGATGTCGCCGACGACGAATCGATCCAACTGCGCTGCCGAAGCCGACAACAACGTGGTGCGTCGCAATGCCGCGCGAATCCGCGCAGCCAATTCTTTTGGAACAACCGGCTTCGTCACGTAGTCGTCGGCTCCTGCCTCCAACCCCGCAACAAGATCATGCGTGTCTGTTTGCGCGGTGACCATGATGATCGGCACGAGACTCTTACGGCGAAGCTCGCGGCAGACGTCAAAACCCGACATGTCGGGCAAACGCAGATCGAGCAAAACCAGGTCTACAGTTTCGGCACTGAAAGTTGCCAGACCCGAGGTGCCATCTGACGCCTCGATTACTTTGTAGCCCTCATCTTCTAACGCCAGACGCAACGCCGCCCGTATGTCTTGGTCGTCTTCAATGAAAAGAAGCTTTTGCACGGTGTTCTATTCTGCCCCGAAGTTGAGATTTGTTACAGAAATAGCACAGTTTTATTGGGGATCTGTCAAATTCGCAAAGCAGGATGGGGCTGTCACACCGGCGGGTCGTCATGCTCCCCCTTGATACCCGCCGGTGGGGGTTGACGAAAATCCCGCAATGCTTGAAGTGTGCAAGCGAAATTCACGACCGATCCAAACGGAATTTTTAAACCGTTTCTAGCGACAGCGAAAAATCTGCGCGGTCTGCGCGGTCGGATGATCCTATATTTCAGTCTCAGTGCTTTTGCTGCGGCAATTTCATTGAGCATTGTCACCTACGCATCAACGCGCGCATACTTATTGGATCAAAGATCCGAATTCGCGACCAGTCAAGCGATCAACAACGCGCAGTTGTTGCGCACGCTAGTTGGCGTCAATCCACAAGACGCGGGTGACATCGTCACCAACATCCGCACAGAAAATGGTGGCTATGCGGTTCTGCACCTAGTCGATGATGACGCATTTTTCGCCCAAGAACCATTGCGGTTCACCCAGTCGAACTTGCCGGCCGAACTCCTCACGCAAACGCTCGAAAGAAAAAGCGGTCGTCAACGATTTGAATTTGACGGCCAACCATATGAAGCACTCGGTATCTCGATCTCTTCAATTTCTGGACAATACTTCGAGGCATTTCCGCTCACCGATGTCGAACGAACGCTCAACACAATTCGTACAACCTTGATTTTCGGAATCATTCTGATCACGCTCGCTGGCGGTGTTTTGGGATTCTCAAGCAGTAATACCGTGCTACGACCATTGCGACGAGTTGCATCTGTGGCAACTGACATTGCGTCTGGCGGTTTGGATGTTCGCCTCGAGGATGAGCGCGATCCAGAACTTGCGCGACTCGCAAGTTCTTTCAACAACATGGTTGATGCCGTTCAAACTCGCATTCAGCGTGAAACTCGTTTCGCCAGCGATGTAAGTCACGAACTGCGCTCACCAGTCACTGCACTGGTGGCGGCCGTCGAAGTAATGCAAGCCCGACGGGACGATCTGAGTGATCGAAACCGACAGGCATTTGACATCATTGCCAGCCAAGTGCGCCGCTTTGACCGCACGGTTCTAGATTTGCTCGAACTTTCTCGCCTTGACGCCGGTGCAGGAAAAACTCAGGAAGAAACCGTGAATCTTGCTGATCTGGTCAAGCGAGTTGCGCAACGTCACGGCTTTGATGAAGTTGCGTTCGCTACGACTCTTAATCTCGACGACCAAACAGTGCTCGACAAGCGACGAATTGAACGCATCGTTTTGAACTTGCTCGAAAATGCTCGTGATCACGCGGGCGGAGCAACCGCAATTTCGGTTACGGGCGACGAAAAAACTATGCGAATCATTGTCGAAGACGCAGGCGCTGGCGTTGCCCAAAGCGAACGCGAACGAATTTTTGATCGGTTTGCGCGCGGCACTGCATCGCGCAACAGCATTGGCAGCGGTCTTGGCCTGGCAATCGTGCAAGAGCACGCCAAAGCACTTGGCGGCAAAGCATGGGTAGAGACGAACAGCAACGGCGGTGCCAGATTCATCGTTTCGATCATTCGCCAAGACCCCAATCAAACAGCGCGGTTATTTTAATGACCAAGTTGGTGGCTCTCGTTGCAGTTTTGGCTATCAGTGCCTGCGGCGTGCCGAGCGCAAGCAAAGTTGTCCCACTTTCTGAGTCAGAACTGCCCCCTGAACTCAGCGAGCAAACGACGACGACTTCAACGACAACGACCGTCCTCGTTACAGAACCAGTCGAAGAGACGACGACATCATTGTCTGAAGTGCTCTCCGAACCAGTCGAACTTTATTACATCAGCGCAAATCGTGTGGTCGCCACAACTCTGACGATTGTCAGCCCAGCCACGACCTCGCAGGTTCTGGCTGCATTAATCGCCGGCCCACCAACTGGCGACAACGGACTCGGACTGCGCAGCGCGCTACCCACAAGTCTCAGTGCCGAGATCAAAATCTCAAAAGGCATCGCCCAAATCGACACGACGGCACAGTTCTTGAGCTCGCTCTCGCCAATTGATCAACGCCTGGCGATTGCGCAACTTGTAATGACCTTCACGCGTCGACCCGGGATCGGTCAAGTAATTTTCACGGTTGATGGTGCAAATGTTGCGGTTCCGCGCGGTCGAGGCAATCTAGCCACACCGGGATCTGCCGTAAGTTTTGACGATTACTCTTCGCTATTGGTCGCCCCGACGGGCTGATCAATTAATAGCCGAGGCGTTCAACGCGATCTACTCGGTGTTGCCAGTCTTTGTCCACGACGACGAACAATTCAAGAAACGCA
>CAMBWL010000014.1 GCA_945871625.1 Bifidobacterium breve | reverse complement strand
CGCACTTGGCCGAACCGCATCATCGACAAGGCCCCGTTGTGGTGCTCGGTTGATTTGCGTGACGGCAACCAAGCGTTGATCGACCCAATGGACCCTGAGCGCAAGTTGCGCATGTTCAAGACGCTCGTCAAAATGGGATTCAAAGAGATCGACGTTGGTTTTCCATCCGCGAGTCAGCCAGATTACGACTTCGTGCGTTTGTTGATCGAACAAGATTTGATCCCTGAAGATGTGACGATTCAGGTTCTTGTGCAATGCCGCCGTGAGTTGCTCGAGCGAACATACGACTGCCTTGTTGGCGCACCACGGGCGATCGTGCACTTCTACAACTCGGTGAACCCGTTGCAGCGTCGTGTCGTTTTCGGTCTCGACAAGCCTGGTGTTGTCGAGATCGCCACGAGTGCAGCCAAAATTTGCCGCGAACTTGAAAGCAAACTTGTTGGCACGGCCGTACGTTACGAATATTCGCCAGAGAGTTTTACTTTGGCCGAGCCTGATTTTGCAGTTGAAATTTGCGAATCGGTGATGCAAGTCATCGAGCCGACCGTCGAGCGCAAGATTATCTTGAACCTGCCTGCAACTGTTGAGTGCTACTCACCCAATGTTTATGGCGATGTCATCGAATGGTTCGGTCGCACCGTGCCACGACGCGACAAACTCGTGTTATCGCTGCACCCGCACAACGACCGTGGCTGTGCCGTTGCCGCTGCCGAGTTCGGTGTGATGGCTGGCGCCGATCGCGTCGAAGGCACACTGTTTGGCAATGGCGAACGCACCGGCAACGTCGACATCATCACTTTGGCGATGAATTTGTTCATGAACGGTATTGATCCGCGATTAGATATCAACGACATCGATGCATTGCGTCGTGATGCCGAATATTGCAATCGTTTGGCGGTGCCCGAGCGACAACCGTATGCGGGCGATTTGGTTTACACCGCGTTTTCGGGCAGTCATCAAGACGCAATCAAGAAAGGTCTCGATGCGTTGCCAAAAGATTACGACAAGTGGGCCGTGCCATATTTGCCGATCGACCCGAAACATGTTGGTCGCACTTATGAGGCAGTGATCCGTGTCAACAGTCAGTCGGGCAAGGGCGGCGTCGCCTATGTGATGCAGACCGAGCACGGTTTTGCATTACCGCGTCGCTTGCAAGTCGAGTTCTCGAAAGCGATTCAACACATCACCGAAGATTCGGGCACCGAGATTGCGCCTGACGTGATGTGGGCGGCATTTGAGCGCGAATACTTGCTCACTGAGTCGAAATTCAAACTTGAAAGCCACGAGATGCGCAGCGACTCAAAAGGCTCGACAACAATTAGCGCACAAATGTTGGTTGATGGCGCACCGCGCACGCTTACCGGCGTCGGCAACGGACCAATTGACGCGTTCGTGCATGCGTTGCGTGGTGAATTCAAAGTCGTGTTTGACGTCAAAGATTATGTCGAACACGCTTTGAGCCAAGGTTCAGAAGCCATGGCAGTCGCATATATCGAGGGTGCCGATAGCGAGGGCAACGTGCGCTGGGGTGTGGGCACTGACCCAAGCACGATCACCGCTTCGTTGCGTGCCGTGCTGTGCGCTTTCGAACGCCAAGGCTCTGCGGGCTAATCGGCGCCTTCAAGCTAATTATCCATTTCAACTAGTCTCACTTTGATGAAAGTCAGCGTGAATTTTGATAACTGCGCGTCGACTGGTGCATGCACGCAGATGTGTCCCGAAGTTTTTGAACTACGCAAAGATGGCTTTCTGTATATTCTCAACGACAACCCCGGCCCCGAGTTGCACGAGTCGGTGATCGCCGCCGAAGAAATTTGCCCGACGGGCGCAATAACAATTGAGCACTAATAAACACGTGAGTTTTTATCGGCGACTTGACGCGGCTTGGGCCAGCAGCAATTCGATGCTTTGTGTCGGACTCGACCCAGATATTGGGCGATTTCCGACTGCGATGCGCGGTTCGGTGGATGCAATCGAGAAGTTTTGCAAATCAATCATTGATGTAACTGGCGATCTAGTTTGCGCGTTTAAACCGCAGATTGCTTATTTCGCAGCCGTTGGTGCCGAAAAGCAGCTTGAAAACATCTGCGACTACATTCGGGTGCAGTTTCCAAATGTTGTTCTGATTCTGGATGCCAAGCGTGGCGACATTGGCGACACTGCATCGCTTTACGCACGCGAAGCATTTGCCCGATATGGCGCCGATGCCGTAACCGTGAACCCATATCTTGGCACCGACAGCCTTGAGCCTTTTTTGACGACGCCGGGCAAGGGCACGATTATCTTGTGCCGAACGTCAAACGCTGGCTCGAGTGAGTTTCAATCACTCGAAGTTGATGACGAACCTATTTATATGCGAGTTGCACGAACTGCCGCTTCAAAGTGGCGTGCGATCGGTGAGTGTGCGCTCGTAGTTGGTGCGACTTATCCCGATGAACTTGCGCGCGTGCGGGAGGTTGTTGGCGACATGCCGATACTCGTGCCCGGTATCGGGGCCCAAGGCGGCGATATCGATGCCGTAGTGCGTGCTGGTGCTTACAAAACCTCTGACGGCGCACGACGTGGCCTGATCATCAATTCTTCGCGGGCGATTCTTTACGCCGGTTCTGGCGCTGACTTTGCTGTTGCGGCGCGAAATGTCGCAGTTGCTACGCGAGATGCGATTAACCAAGGAATAAAAAACAATTAGAACTAGCCGACCTGGCTATTCACAGCCCGTGTTCGACGCACGGCACTGGCGGCAAAAATACCAATTGCGCTAGAAATCGCGCCGGTAAGCAGCGCATACGAAAAACTTTGCACCATGCCAGAATTAATCGTGGCTTGATGCACCCCGATCATCACCGCGGCACCCAACACAGCCCCCATTTGATTGAGCAACTGCTGAACCGCACTCGCCACCCCAAGATCGGCAACTTCCACCGAGTTTGCGAGCAAAGCAGTCAGCGCCGGCGAAGCAATGCCAAGACCGACACCTGAAAGCGATAAACCAAATGCAATAAACAGATCTGACGATCCAACGTCAATTTGTGAAAGTGCGAGCATCGAACCCAACACGGCGGTTGCTCCGATGACCCCAGCGTTGCGTTCACCAATCTGCATTGCGATTCGCCCCGAAAAAGGTGCGACGAGAGAAAATACAAGAGGGCGAGCGATGATCAACCAGCCGATGTGCGCCGTTGAAAAACCTAAACCGATTTCGAGCAACTGCGGCACGATCATGAAGCCGCCCATGTAGGCAAAATTTGTCAGCGCCTGACTCGCGATCGGGAAAGCGACATTGCGCGTGCGAAACCATTGCAACGGCAACATCGGCTCACTCACCCGCTGCTCGACGCGCACGAACAAAATCAATGCGATAACTCCGGCTACGGCAACACTGACAGTTCGTCCAGACAAAAAACCCCACGCCGGCCCACGATTAATCGCCAGCAAAATCATCACCGAGCCGGCACCAAGAAGCAGAGCACCTTGCACATCAAATTTCACATTCTTGCGACGGTCGGTATCACCGAGCAACCACCATGCCGCCACACAGCCGACAAGGCACAAAGGTGCCTGCATCAAGAAAATCGTCCGCCACCCGAACAACGCAACAAGCGGCACACCGGCGACGACACCAATCACTGGTGCGCCCGCGGTGACGAAACTCCAATAACCGAGTGGCCGCACTCTCTCGCTGGGATCAAACATCCGGTTGATGTACGCCATCGCGGCCGGCCCCAAGGCCGAGCCACCAGCCGCAGAAAGTGTGCGAAAAATAATCATCGATGGTGCATTCCATGCGGCTGCCGTGCACAGTGCAAACAAACCTGCGACGAATAATCCCCAAACGAAAACTCTTTTGTGTCCCCATAAATCACCGACCTTGCCGAACGCGGGGCCGACCACACCGAATGCCAACATCGGCGCAGTGATTGCCCAACTGATGATGCTGGTCGAACTGTTCAAGTCGTCGGCGACAGTTTTTAGTGAAACCACGAGAAGTGTGATCATGAAACTCACGGTGAAAACGCAACTCAACAACACGATCAGCGTGGCTTTGCGCCGCGAAACACCGACACGTTGCACAAGTTTGCGACGCAATAACAACGACCATGGAATAACAGAAACTTCATCGACGCCACCACTACCAAGAACAGATAAATCCGATGAGTTGTCCCGGTCTTCGATGTCTTCGTCTGGACGATTTGAGCCTGTTGAACTCACGTTGAACTCACGGGAAGACCATGTCGATCGCCGAACCGCGCAGCACCTTGTCACCGTTGTTGACAGCCACGCCTTTAACCGACGCACTCTTCATCCGATACGACTTTCGCCCCGAAACCTGGCCGACAACAAAACCGGCCTCTAAAAGTCGCTTCTCAGCATCAATAAAATTAATGCCGACAATGTTCGGTAGTTCAACTAAATCAGGGCCAAGTGAGATCGAATAAACAACGGTGCTGCCTCGTGGTACCGGTTGCCCTGGCGGTGGCGATTGAGCGCCAATTAATCCAATTGCGACTTCATTGCTAAAACTGTCGTCACTGACCCCGAGCACGAGACCCAACTCGGCCACAACTGCAGTTGCTTCGTCAAGATTCATGCCGACAATCAGCGGCACTGGACGCAATGCTGGACCATTTGAAACAACGATGTTGATCACTGTGCCTTGCAAAACTTGATCACCAGCCAACAGTGAGGGCTGCTTGGCAACCGACCACGCAATCACGTTGCCGATCGGCACGCTGTCACTGGCTTGATCTACGGCAGCAACAGAAAGACCTTGATCCATAATCAACTTTGTCGCCACCTCGCGCGACTTGCCTACGACATCAACCAAAACTCCAAGGGGTGCACCCTCAGAAACAAACAGCACGAGAGCATCTCCCTGTTTCAATGACGCGCCTGCTGCCGGCTCGGTGCGAATTATGAAACCAAATTCAACATCGTTTGTTCGCTCGGCACGAATAATTAACTCCCAGTCATAAGTGGCGATTGAATTGCGTGCCTCCGCCTCAGCAACACCCGTCAAGTTCGGCACGCTAAAACTGCTCGTCGTTAGCGACTGGAATGCAATCACCGCGGTGATCAACAATGCGCCAGCACCTGCAAGCGCAAAGATTCGCTTGAATCGTCGTCGTGTGCGCGGCGATTCAACGACGATCTGTTTTTCAGGTTCAACTGCCGTGGGTCGTTCGTCGACTTGCACTTCGATTTTCGGTCCACTCGGCGTAACCGGCTGAGGTCGCGTGATGACATCCTCAAACTTTTTTGACACGACAGTGTCAATCGGCAATGGTCTCGCCATTTTGTCGGCGATCTGCGCGAGGGCCTGACCAAGTTCAAGTGCAGAAACGCGCTCATCAGCAAGTGGTCGGCCAGCACGCTCAATAGGTGCAGCGATCGGCCCCATATCGGCACTGACTGGTAGGAGTTTTTCGACACGATTTGCCAAAGTAATCGCCACTGACTCGCCAACGAACGGCACCTCTCCCGATATCGACTCAAGCAGGGTGATCGCAAGTGAATAAACATCTGTCGCAGAATTGGGCACCGATCCCAAACCAATTTCAGGTGCGGCATATTTGGCTTGCTCGATGCTCATTTGCTCGGCGCTCGCCCAGCGCTTGGTGCCAAGACCCGTGAGCCTAACGCGTGCATCGTCACCAAAAATTAGATTTGCGGGTCGCACGTCACCGTGAGTCAAACCGTTTTGATGAGCGTGATGGAGCGCACGACACACGTCAATACCGACGACGAGTGCCTGCGACGGAGATAATCGGCGTCCTCTGTCAAGAAATTCGCGCAGAGTTCCTTGTCCGAAAAATTGTGTGACACTAAAAGCATGACGGACGTCGTCAATCATCGTGTCGCCCCAGTCGTCGATGCAAACGAGGGTCGGGTGATTCATCGCATACAACTGCTGCATCGTCGCTTTAAATGAATCAAGTGCACTTCGCTCGTCGCCGAGACCCGCATCCAAGTCGATTAACGAGGCGGTTGGTGTGACTCGAATCGAAACCTTTTTGGAGTGCCGCAGGTCTTGCGCGTCATAGACCCTTGTCACCGCGGCACGATCGCTCAACAGAGATTCGATGCGATACCGCCCAACAAGAACCTCACCAATCAGGGCTTCTGGATCGATCATTACGCCTATAAAACTACTAGTCATATAGCCGAAGCAATGTTTTCTGAAGGATTTCAGGCGAGAATATAGGTGTGACAGCTAACTCTGAAAATTCTGCAAAGTCAAATCAACCACGACGAAAATTTGACAAACAACAAATGATTACAAGCGTTGGCATCGCACTTGGTCTAGTGATGATTATTTTTGGGTTTCGTGCGTCGCAAACTGGTCGTGACGAATCGGGACTACCAGATGCTGTCGAACGCATGTCGCCCGCAGATGGCGATCGAGTTTTACGTCAGTCACAAATCATCGTCGACTTTTTTGAGGGCTACGAAGCGGTTTTATTCATCGATGGTATAGAACTACCAACCACGCGGCTAGACGAACTTACATCTGGTGGCCAGCAAGCCGCACCCGGCGCACAGGTCGAGTTACCACCTACTGCAGTTTTTGACCCAGGCAACTTCATCATCAGTTTTCAACCACAAGTTGGCGCCGTGATCGAAGAGTTCACTCAAGGCGAACATCAAGGCAAGGTTTTGTATTGGCAAATAACCGAAGGGCGCGATAAGTCGCGCGTCTACACCTGGAAGTTCGTAACTGACTAACCCGGTAATTCGCCAGTCTCAAGAAGTTTCAAAAAACCTGCCACCTCAATAATCGGAATGCCCAGTTCTTGGGCTTTCGAAAGTTTGCTCACGCCTGGTTCGGCACCAACTACCAACGCATAAGTCTTCGCGCTAACACTGCCGGGGCTTTTGCCGCCACGACTGGTGATCGCTTCTTGCGCACCTTCACGACTGAAACCCTCGACCGTGCCCGTCACGACGACAGCTTTGCCGACAAGATTTTGTGGCGCGTTGCTGAGCGCGACATTTCCGAACTCGACACCGGCTGCGCGAAACTTTTTGATTATCGCCATGTGTGTCTTATCGGCAAACCACTCGGTGATTTTTTTAGGTATAACTTCACCCACGCCATCGATCTCGCTCAACTGTTCTGGCGTCGCAGCAATGATCGCATCAAGCGAACCGAATCGCCGCGCCAACGACTCTGCTGCCGCGGGGCCGAGATTTTTGATGCCGAGACCAACCAGCAACTTCGCCAGCGGTCGCGACTTCGAACCATTGATCGCCGTCAACAAGTTTTTTGCACTCAACTCGGCAAAACCATCGAGTTGCAGCAATTTTTCGAGGGTCAACGAATATAGATCTCCGATATCTGTGACAAAGTTTTTGTCAGACAATGCGAACACAGTTTTCTCGCCGAGACCTTCAATATCCATTGCACCGCGTGATGCAAAGTGAATGATTCGCTGGTCTCGCTGAAACGGGCACTCGGGCTCGACGCACCGCGTGTCCGACTCGCCCTCGACCTGCACCAGCTTTGATTTCAAATCACAAACACATGTCGTCGGGAACTTCCATGCCTTTAAATTTTTTGGTCGCAGTGCCAAAACTGGTCCGACTACTTCAGGAATCACGTCACCCGCTTTGCGCACGACAACCGTGTCGCCTGGTCGCACATCTTTCAATTGCACCTGTTCGCGATTGTGCAATGTCGCCATAGAAACTGTGCTACCCGACAGCACGACAGGCTCAAGTACTGCAAACGGTGTGGCGCGTCCCGTGCGACCAATCGAGACCGAAATATCTTTGAGCAACGTATTGCGCTCTTCTGGCGCAAATTTCACGGCAATCGCCCAGCGCGGGGCGCGTGATGTGAAACCCAGTTGCTCACGTTGCGCTAGGTCGTCGAGCTTGACGACTACGCCATCGATTTCATAGTTCAAGCCGTGACGATTGGCCTCCCATTGCTGGCAAAACTCGACGACCTCGGTCAGCGAGCTCAGCGTCTTGACCTCGGGATTGATCGGGAAGCCAAGCGAACGCAAAAATTCAAGTGCTTGTAGGTGTGTCGCAAAATTCGGCACGCCAACAACTTCGCCGAGTTGATACGCCCAAAACGAAAGTTCACGGGTCGCCGTAACCTGCGCATTTTTCTGGCGCAGACTGCCAGCACCAGCATTGCGCGGATTCGCCGGCACACTCTCGGGTTTTTTGCCGTCTTGCACACGCTTTTCATTTTCGCGCAACTTTGCGTCACGAAATTTTTCAAACGCCGCAATCGACATATAAACCTCGCCACGCACCTCGAGCACAGTCGGCAATTTTGTCCCGGACTTTGCACTCAATTTTTTGGGTATAACCCCGATCGTGCGCACGTTGGCCGTGACATCTTCACCGACCTTTCCGTCACCCCGCGTCGCAGCCTGTACGAGTTCGCCATTTTCGTAGCGAATGCTCAATGCAAGCCCGTCGATCTTGAGTTCGCACGCAAATTGCATCGCAACATTGTTGAGACCCTTGGCCGCGCGCTCGCCCCAGGCTTGCAACTCAGAAACATCCATCGCGTTGTCAAGACTCGTCATCGGCACGCGATGAGTCACCGGGTCAAAAGTTGCCGTGCCTGCGCCGATAATTTGTGTCGGCGATGCATCATCGACGATTTCTGGATATTTGATTTCAAGTTCTACAAGTTTGCGCAAAATCTCGTCAAACGCCGCATCTGAAATCTCTGGGCTATCTTTGCCGTGATACAAATCGTTATGGTGCGCGATAGCCGCACGCAACTCGCTGGCAGTTTGACGAATTTTCTCGGGCACAGACATCACTGAAACTTTACCGAAGTCGTGTGCGAGCCTTCGCCTCACCCTTAGCCTTACTTTGTGCTCAACAAGTCGTTTATTTGGGTCTTGCGGATCTTGGTCGCGATATTGCCGTTTATCGGCGCAGGCGTTGACGAACTTGTTTCTGAACGCTCAACAAGCGTGCAAAACGTGGCAACTGTCCTCGCCTGGGCAGTTTGGGTAACAAGCGTTTTATCGGTTTTTATTCTGCATCCGGCTACTTTGACCGTGTTGCGCATGGCAGTGCCTGTGATCACTGCAACGCTTCTCTATATTTCTGTCACTGGTGCGATAGACACGATTCAAATTATTTGTGCGGCGATCAGCGTGGCGATTCTGCTGATTAGTTTCAATGCCGATCTGGGAAATGCGTTCATCCAGGCCAGTGCTTATGGAGACGAAAAAAGATTTCTATTGCGGCCGCCTGTTGCGCTCGTTGCACCAGTTTTGCTGATCGCGATGATGTTGCTAACTGCGACAGTCGCCGCACCAATTCTGATCGCAGCAGAGAATTTGCCGTTGGGCATAATCTGCAGTGCAGTTTCTGCGCTCGGTTTCTGGTTCTTTGCTCGACGCATTCATCAACTCTCACGCCGTTGGTTCGTGTTTGTGCCCGCCGGCTTCGTCGTACACGACGAAACTTTGCTCGGCACGAACTTGATGATCCGCAAGCATGATCTCGTCGAGATGCAATTAGCGAAACGCGACACGCAAGCTGCCGACCTAACCGCGCTCACTTGGGGCGTGCCACTCGAACTAAGTTTCAAACAACCCCAAGATGTTTCGCTGACATCGCTGGCAGCCAAACACTTAAAAGCAGTCAGTGCGATTCACGCTTCATCAATCTTGATCGCACCTTCTCGCCCAGGCGCCGTACTGCGCGCCACCAAATAAAAAAATCAGTTCGTTGATGGATCAACTGCTTCGGCGATGCCGCCACCGAGCACAAAACTATTCGTGATGTCGTAGCAAACAATGCTCTGTCCAGGAGCGATGCGTCGTTGCGCAACATCAAATCGCAACACCAGACTGCCCAAACTATTTGTCGTGCCAGCGCCGTCAACACGCTCAACGGTCGCCGCAACAGCCGCGCCGTGGGCACTACTTTGCACCAAAACTTTTTGACCGACAACCGGCGCACTATTCGCCCACATCACATTGCTCACCGCTAGACCCGTGCGCAACAGTTGATCTTCGCTGCCAATCACGACTCGAGCATTTGGAGTGTCGACATCGACTACAAACTGTTTTGGTCCGCCACCTGGTAAACCTAGACCCCGGCGCTGACCAATCGTCACGAGTTCAAGCGCGTCAACTGCGCCGGCAGCCGAACCGTCGCTGGTGACTACAGATGCTTTGCGAAACTCGATGCGATTGCCCAAGAAAGTTTCGCGGCCGCCTGTGCGTGAAATGAAACAAACGTCTTGGCTGTCTGGTTTGGTTGCCGTACGCAAGCCAAGCGCGACCGCTCGGTCTCGTACCTGCGCCTTTGTCAAATGTCCCACCGGAAACATAGTGAACGCCAACTCATCCTGGTCGAGCATATAAACGACATAGCTCTGATCTTTTAAATCGTCATGACCACGCGTCAAGCGAAAGACCCCGTCGTCATCGCGCGACACTTGTGCATGATGACCAGTCGCCACGGCATCAAAACCCAAGACTCGCGCTCGCTCGCTCAAACGATCAAACTTCAAATGTCGGTTGCACTCGATGCACGGGTTTGGCGTAATGCCGTCAACATGGGCCTGCACGTATGGTGCGACGACATGTTTGTTGAAGTCGTCAGAAAAATTAAACACCAAGTGATCGATACCGAGTTGTTGTGCAACTCGGCGAGCGTCGTCCACATCGGAGACCGAACAACACCCAGTGTCGCTCTCGCCACCCCACAAACGCATCGTCACACCCACAACTTCGTGACCTTGATCGATTAGTTCAGCCGCAGCCACCGACGAATCAACGCCACCAGACATCGCCACGAGAACTTTCATCAGGCTTTAACTTTATTGCGTCGCAACTGCCGAACCACACCAACAAGCGCAGCAATTGCGCGATCAATCTCGTGCTCGGTCGTCGTGTGACCAAGGCTCATGCGCAACGCACCCATCGAATATTTCTTGTCGACACCCATTGCCGACAGAACATGCGACGGTTCCATCGCCCCGCTTGCACACGCACTCGCCGCCGAGGCGCAAATCATTGCCTCATCGAGCAGATAAAGCACCGACTCGCTCTCGCAACCGCCAATGCACATGTGCGCGATACCGGCAATGCGCTCATCGCGCGGCACAGTTTCAAGAACATCTTCAATCTCGCTCATCACGCCGTCAATCAACGCATCGCGCAATTTCGTTACGCGTGCAACTTCGGTATCGCGCGCCGAGTCAGTCGCGCGCAACGCCGCTGCCGTGGCCATAATGCCAGCGACATTGTGCGTGCCACTGCGTCGATCGCGTTCTTGCCCACCACCCACAATCAGCGGATCAATTTCTAAGCCGAGCCGCTGCATCGTGATGCCCATACCTTTTGGCCCGCCGAACTTATGCGCCGAAATCGAAAGTACGTCCACAAGTTTTGAAATCTCGCGCAAGTCTTGCCAACACGTCGCCTGCACCGCATCGGTGTGTAATACGGCGCCTGGCGCGTTCGCGCGCACAACTTTGGCTACTTGTCGCAATGGTGAAATGCTGCCGACCTCATTGTTTACTGCCATCACCGACACGACGCTGACATGGTCATGCGCATTAATGCTTGTCTGCGCTTCTTGCAACACGCGCTCAAGTTCAGCAACATCGATCACACCAGTCGCATCCACACCAACAACTTGCCCCTTTAAGTTCTCGACACAATGCAAAACCGCGTGATGCTCGACGGCCGAACAAACTGCGATACCCGCCTTGCGCCGCACCGCACCAAAAATTGCTGCGTTGTCGCCCTCGGTGCCACCACTTGTGAACACAACTTCGCCAACCTTGCAACCCAATGCCTCGGCAACATCGTCACGCGCTTCGTCAATCGCCTTGCGCGCGATTCGCGAAAACCGATGCGATCCCGAAGGATTGGCATAAATACCGCTCATGTACGGCGTCATCGCTTCGATCGCTTCTTGGCGCATCGGCGTGCTCGCGGCGTGATCTAGATAGACAAAATCAGCAATTGTCTCGTCGCTGAAAGCATTGTTTTTACGAGTCGCCACAGAACTACAGGCTAACTACACTCACAAGGCGATGAGCAATATCAAAGTTTCGATTGAAATCGAGGCAACTCCCGAAAAGGTTTGGCAAATTGTCGAGCCAATCGAGAGGCATGTTGATTGGATGCATGACGCCGTCGCAATTCGCTTCACCTCTGATCAAAAGCGCGGGGTCGGCACGGCATTTCTTTGCGACACAAAAGTCGGCCCAATTCGACTGACCGACAAGATGGAGATCACCGAGTGGGTGCCCGGCAAAGCAATGGGCGTAAAACACATCGGCATAGTCACGGGCACCGGCGTGTTCACCCTCGAACCTATGAATAATGGCGCTCGCACACTTTTTAAATGGGAAGAAAAACTCGTTTTTCCGTGGTTTCTCGGCGGGCCACTTGGCGCGTTTATCGGTGGCAAAGTAGTTTTGCGCCAAATCTGGAAGCGCAACTTGCGCGGCCTCGCGGCACTCTGCAAAAACTAATCAGATTTCATTTAAGTTAAATCGCGCGCAACAGCGCGGTTGCACCTGCCGCCAACACCACCACAACGATCAACGGCGCACGACGCCACGCGGCAATAACAGCAACCAAAAAACCTGCAACCCGTGCATCAACCACCAAACTCTGACCCACTGAAAAAGTATCTTTTAGAACCAGCGCCGACAACAGCGCCGCGGGCACCAATCCAAGACAGCGATCAAAAACTTTTGGCAACTGTCGCGAACCCAATACGACGAGACCAAACATCTTCAACAAATACGCGCTAATTGCGAGTGCGATAATCATCAGCCACAAATTTGTCGGTGCTTCATTGATCATTGCGCACCCCCACCAACACAGCCAACGCGGCAATCAAAATCGGCACTCCAATCGGCAAAAACGAAATTGAAACCAAACACAGCACGCCACCAAGCACCGCTGCTTGACGACCCAATTTCGAACGCAGGTGTGGCACGAGCATCACAATGAACGCTGCTGGAAACGCAATGTCTAATCCAAATTTCTGCGGATCAATCGCAGTGCCAGCCAACGCGCCGATCAGCGTGCCGAGATTCCAAAAAGTGAACAAGCCGATTCCGGTCGTCCAAAACGCGACCTTGCGAAATCTTGGCGACGATTGGGCCAGCGCAAGAGCCGTAGTTTCGTCAATCACAAAATGTGCGGCAAACAACCGACGCGGCAAATTGCCGGCCATCGATTTTGCCGACGACGAAAGCGCCAAACCATAAACCAGGTTGCGAGCAGCCAGCAACACGGCGCCACCATAAGCCGCAAGCATCGAACCACCCGCACCAACGACGCTCATCGCCGAAAACTGCGAAGCACCAGTAAACACGAACAATGACAAGGCACATGTTTGCCACACACTGGCACCAGCGCTAACCGAAGCAACACCAAACGACAACGCAAAAATGCCGACGGCACCACCGAGAGTCAAACTTGAAACTACAACTCGCCGCAACTCTGTCACTACAAAATGCCAGCCAACATTTCGTCGGCACAACTCCATGGGTCTCGCGACCGCGCCAACATCTCGTTTTGAATTTCTTCCCACCTTGCACCCGTGCAAATCTCGCGAGCACGATGTTCGAGACG
>CAMBWL010000013.1 GCA_945871625.1 Bifidobacterium breve | reverse complement strand
TTGGCCAGAGTGGCGTCGCGAATTTCGACCGCTGGCCATCGGGTTGGTGCTGGGGTCGTTGATTTCGCTCGCACTGGCCGCGATCGTGCTCGGCGTGCTTTAGTCGACGCGAGCACGAGGCAAAATCTCCCTCAACTTTGCGGGACCGATTCCACGAACTTTCAGCAAATCTTCGACCGCCCGAAATGCACCGTTCTTTTCGCGATACGTGACAATTGCCTTTGCCGTCGCCGGTCCAACACCAGGCAATTGTTCGAGTTCAACAACAGATGCCAAGTTGATATTTATCACCTGCGTTGCGTTGCCAGCACCACCCGTCGTCGTCGAACTTCCTGACTGTGGTCGCCCGATAATCGTGTGCGGCTTCTCACCGCGTTTGGGTACATAAAGTTGCTCGCCCTCATTTAAAACAGTCGCCAAATTAATTACGTCGAGATTCGCGGCACTCGTCGCACCACCTGCGGCAGCAATGCCGTCAACAACTCGCGAACCCAGACGCAGTCGATAAACACCTGGCGTCTTTACTGCACCGGCAACATGCACCGTTATGACTTGTGCAGTTTTCGCAGCCGTAGCACTCTCGACGCCCGATCTGTTCGCGACGACCGTAGTGCTTGCAAACGGCAGGTTCGCCTCTGGCGGTGGTGGCGGTACTCGCACCAACCACCAACCTGCAAGCGCCACAGCCACAACGCTGACTGCGATGCCGACGACCCGTGATATTCCAAACCATTTAATTTTGTCGAAATTTTTCGCGACCGTCTTTGGCAAAGATTTCATCGCCCAATGTGGGCGATGACCTCACAAAGAGGCAAAAATTAAAACAACTTTGTCGTCAATTTTTTGCGATAGTCGCCGGTGCGCGGGTCGTTTGGCCCCATTTTCTCCAACAACTCCAAAAACTCTCGTTTCGCGTCTTCGTCAGTCTTTACACGCACCAGCAAATCGGTCAACTGCTTGTCAAAATCATCTTGTGGCACAAACGCCGCCCGTGCAGCAGCCACCGCGATACGCACACGTTCGGTCTCTGGCACCGTCTTCAAAATTTCGAGAGCTGCCGCGCAATCTTTGCGCGCAATCAACAAATCAGCTAGCGCTACCACGACATTTTCGTTGGTCGGCTCGGCAGCCAAGGCTTGGCGCAAACTTGCCTCGTCACCTTTTGCGAGCAACGCTTTTACATCTACCACGACTGGTTCGGGCAACAAGTTCTTGATGAACTGACTGACAACATTTTCGGATTGCGCACCGACAAAGCCATCAACGATTTTTCCATCTTTCATTGCATAGACAGCCGGTATCGACTGAACCTGAAACGCCTGGGCAACCTGCGGGCAACTATCCACATCAACCTTGGCCAAGATCACCTCGCCATTTGTCGCAGCCGTCAGTTTTTCAAGAATTGGTCCGAGAGTTTTGCATGGTCCGCACCACTGCGCCCACAAATCAATCACCACCGGTGTGATCATCGATCTTTCAATTACTTCCTTTTGAAAGGTTGCATCTGTTATATCAATCGCCATGCCCCTACGATACTGCGATTAGCGCTCGCGCTCGCAAGTGGCAATGACCAACACAAATTAACTAGGTTGCTTGGTGATGGACAACACGGTCAACGCGGGCATTGATTCACCAAAAGTTTCAAATTGGCTGGAGAAAAATGTCGACGGGGCGATTGCGCCGTTCAAATTTGAATTCATCGCCGGTGGCCACTCAAACCTCACATTTTCTGTGCGCGATGCCAAGCAAAATCATTATGTTTTACGGCGACCGCCACTCAGTCACGGTCTCGCCAGTGCGCACGACATGGGTCGCGAGCATCGCATGATCTCGGCATTGCAAAACTCGGGTGTGCCTGTGCCCCGAACACGAGGTCTGTGCACAGACGCCGAGGTCAACGGCGCATCTTTCTATTTGATGGACTTCGTCGACGGTCACATCGTTCGCGATGTTCCCATCGCCGAAACCGTTCTGACCGAACACACCCGCGCCAGGGCCAGTGAATCGCTCGTCGATACATTGGCAAAAATTCACGCCGTAGATGTCAACAAAGTTGGTTTGCAAGACTTCAGTCGACATGAGGGTTACATCGCCCGACAACTCAAACGTTGGTATGGCCAATGGAACGCACAAAAAACTCGCGAACTATCAGTTGTCGACCGCGTGCACGAAGAACTCGCAAAAAGAATTCCCGAACAAGGATCGGCAACCATTGTGCACGGTGACTACAGACTTGACAATTGCATCGTTAGTTCGCAAGGCGAAATACAAGCCGTTCTCGATTGGGAGATCTGCACACTCGGCGATCCACTCGCAGATCTCGGCCTGCTCACCGTTTATTGGACGGGCCCCAATGACGAAGCCTCACCGTGGATGTCGCAATACACGACCGTCAAAGGTTTTTTAAATCGTGGCGACTTGATCGCTCGTTACGCAGAAATAACTGGCCGCGATGTTTCTAACATCGAGTTCTATCGCGCGTTCGCATATTGGAAACTTGCGTGCATCGTCGAAGGTGTCTATGCGCGCTACCTCGGTGGCGCACTAGGCGAAAAAAACGCCGCCGACCTTGAACCGTTCAAGCTGCAGACCGAGGCGGCGGCCAACAGCGCCGAGCAAGCACTTTCTCGCCTAAACTAATCACAGCCAATGAGCAAGCCATATAAAATCATCGGCACTCTGCCGCAAATCAAAGATCCGCTCTTGGTCGTAATGATGACGGGTTGGATCGATACGAGTTCGGCCGCAGGCGCCGCAATCGAACTCGTCACCAAAGAGACCAGCGCCGTCAAAATTATTGACTTCGATATTGATACTTTCGTCGACTTTCGCGCCCGCCGCCCGATCATGGAGCTCCGTGATGGCGTGAACACAAAACTTGTGTGGTCCACTCCCGAAATCGCTCTCGGCAGAGACATCAACGACAAAGATGTTCTGTTGTTGACCGGCCCCGAGCCTGACACTCACTGGAACTTGTTCGCAGAAACAATCGCCGATATCAGCGTGCAGTTCGGGGTGCGACGCATGATCGGCATCGGCGCCTACCCATTTGCAACGCCGCACACGCGTGCGGTTTATATCTCGTGCACTTCACCAGACAAAGAATTGGTCTCAAGTTTGCCCTATCTTAAGAGTTCTGTGGATGTGCCTGCCGGCATGGCTGCGGCAATCGAACACTCGTTGCATGCACGCAAAATTCAGGCACTTGGTTTATGGGCTCGCGTGCCGCACTATGTGGCTTCAATGCCGTACCCCGCCGCGTCGGCAGCGCTACTCTCGGCACTTTGCGATACAGGCGGCATTTCACTCGATGTTTCTGGCATGCGCGAGCAAGCCAAAAACCAACGCGAGCGGCTTGATCAGTTGATTTCGGGCAACAACGAGCACGCGCAGATGCTCACGCAACTTGAACAGGCTTTTGACGAACAAATCGCCAACGGCACGACTGAACTAAATTTCGGAGCACCGATACCCAGCGGCGACGAGATCGCTGCCGAGTTCGAGAAATACCTGCGCGACCGCTAATTATCTGCGCGGGCGAGACCGTGCAACCACGACTGCACATTTACACCCAAGGCATTTACGTCATAGCCGCCTTCTTGCAACACGACCGTCGGCAGACCCAGCGCACCGACAAGCGCACCGCATCTGTCGTAACCAGGCGTCGTTAACGCCAGGTCGCTAATCGGGTCGGTGATAAACGTGTCAAGCCCGAGCGAAACAATGACCATTGACGGACCAAACTTCTTGATGCTTTCGCAGGCTCGTTCAAGAGCCTTGATATAAGAATCGTCATCCGTGCGCGCCGCAAGTGGCATATTTAGTGTCGAGCCCCGACCCTTGCCCGAACCCACTTCGTCCTGATATCCGGTGAAATACGGGTATGCCCGCGTCGGATCACCATGCAGCGAAACAAACTGAACGTCATCTCGCTCGTAAAAAATTTGTTGCGTGCCGTTGCCATGGTGATAGTCAACATCAAGCACCGTCACCTTGGTGCCAGTCGTGCTCGCCACATGATGCGCGGCGATCGCTGCGTTATTGAAAAAGCAATATCCGCCATAAAGATCAGTCGTCGCATGATGCCCAGGTGGTCGGCACAAGCCGTAACTATTTTTTGCACCGTCCAAAACTATTTTGGTTGCACTCAAAGCCACATCCACGGCTCCGCGCGCCGCCTCATACGTGCCCACGGTCAGCGGCGTCGTCGTCTCGAAGCACCACCAACCCAACTTGCCGTTGACCGATTCTGGTTCGACACGGTCGCCCATGCTCTTACGCAGATTTGATTTAAAAAACATATCTGGCACAACTTCTCGAACTTCTTTGACATCGCGCTGATAATCAGCCCAGGCTGTCGACAAAAACTTCAGCAGACCAGGATTATGAATCTTTGTGATCGGCTCGGTGCCCCACGCTGTCGGCGAAACTAAGTCGAAAGCCTTATCAGCAGCCAAGGTCTCACGAATTTTTTCGGCTCGCCCCGTGTGTTCATACGGCGAGTGCGCCGAAGAACGCTCAATTTCAACTTCAGGGTTGTGCAACAAATGAGACGGCGAATATACGACTTTCACAGATCCCCGTTTCTATTTAAATTATTTTGGTAAATTTTCTAACTGAAATCTAGTGGCGAGCGCAGTGACCGTTTCAATTCGGCGACGCCAGAAGTCGTAGCCAACGTTTCAATGGCGTCCCAGAGTTGCACAGCCTGATCGCCTCGCGGCGCCTTAGAGATCACCGGTCCAAAGAAACTTCCTTCATTTGGCTGACCAGGTTTAAAGGTCAAAATCGGTGTGCCAACATCTTTGCCAGTGCGTGAAAGTGCGAGGTCAGTCTCATAGCGAATCACTGCAGTGTGGGTTTCGTCTTCGAACGAGTTCGCCCACTCAACTGGCAACGAATGGCGCCGCAACACTTCCGTCAAAAAATTGTGCGGGTCAGTATCGATTCCTTCACGATTTTTTTCGACATGCATCGTCGTACCGATTGCCGAATAAAACTTCGCCACTGCATCGTTGCCCGCACTGGCGCGCGCGGCACTCGCAACACGCAGCGCTTTGAGTCCGAAACTATGAATTGTCTTGTGATAATCATCGTCAGGCTTGTAACCCTTGTCGGTGTTGATCATTGACAGCGAAATGAACTTCCATGCGACTTCATATTTGCGCAAACTGCCGACCTCTGTCACCCAACGCGAGGTGACCCACGCCCACGGACAACCCGGATCAAAGAAAAATTCTAAATCTGCCACATCGACAGATTAGACGCTTCAAACGCGCTCAACCTCTTTGAGGTCGTAGGTTTCGATTACATCGCCCGGCTTCAAATCTTGGAAGTCTGTCAGGCTGAGACCACATTCAAAACCTTCGCGCACTTCTTTGACATCGTCTTTGAATCGACGCAGGGTGTTGATATTGCCCTTCCAAATGATCGTGCCCTCACGCAAGAATCGCACGCGTGAGCCGCGAGTAATTACGCCAGAGACCACCGAGCAACCAGCCACGGCGCCAACCTTCGGCGCCTTGAAGATCTCGCGCACTTCGGCCTCGCCCGTGACAACTTCGACGAACTCCGGGGCAAGCATGCCCTTCATCGCCTTCTCGATGTCTTCGAGCAGTTTGTAGATAATTTCGTAGGTACGAATCTCGACGTTTTCTTTTTCGGCGAGTTCACGAATCTTGCGATCTGGTCGCACATTGAAACCGATCAAAGTTGCATTGGTCGCAGCGGCCAACGAAATGTCGTTTTCGGTGATCGTGCCGACACCACGGTGCACGAATGCAGCGCGCACATCATCGCGCTCGAGTTTGCGCAAACTTTCGGTAACTGCCTCGAGCGAACCATGCACATCTGCTTTGACGATCACGTTCAGCGTCGCGATTTCGCCCGCCTGAATTTGCGTGAAAATATCTTCGAGTTTTACGCCGCGTTGCACACGAGCATCACCGCGTTGGTTCATCGCCCTGAATCGCTGTTCGCGCGCTCCAGCAACTGTTCGCGCCGTGCGCTCATCTGGTGCTGATCTAAATTCTTCACCCGCACCCGGCACTGCTGACAGGCCCAACACCTGCACCGGCGCCGAAGGTCCGACTTCTTTGACTTGCTCGCCACGGTCGTTGATTAGAGCTCTTACTTTGCCCCACGCTGCACCAGCCACGATCGGATCGCCCACTTTAAGCGTGCCCTTGTCGACCAAAATTGTCGC
This sequence comes from Bifidobacterium breve, assembly GCA_945871625.1. Taxonomy (GTDB): domain Bacteria; phylum Actinomycetota; class Acidimicrobiia; order Acidimicrobiales; family Ilumatobacteraceae; genus BACL27. Next base: position 7,677 of record CAMBWL010000013.1, on the reverse strand, counting down.
AACTGGTCCGCGACCGATATCAAGTTGTGCTTCAAGCACCACACCCTTGGCGCGACCTGTCGGGTTGGCCATAAGTTCTTCGAGTTCGGCGACAACATTTAGTTGCTCCAGCAAATCGTCGACACCGAGTCCGCTTTGTGCCGACATCTCGACCACGATCGTGTCGCCACCCCACGCTTCTGGCGTGAGTTGTTGTTCGGCCAAACCAGCCAATACACGCTGCACATCGGCGTTTTGTTTATCGATCTTGTTGAGTGCAACGACAATCGGCACACCTGCAACTCGAGCATGGTTGATCGCCTCAATAGTTTGCGGCATCACACCATCGTCTGCAGCGACAACGAGGACGACGATGTCGGTTACTCCGGCTCCACGCGCGCGCATTTTGGTGAACGCAGCATGACCAGGCGTGTCGATAAATGTGATCTTCTTGCCGCCTTTTTCGATTTGATATGCACCAATGTGCTGGGTGATGCCACCAGCCTCACCCGCGACAACATTCGCATTGCGAATTTTGTCGAGCAACGTCGTCTTGCCGTGATCGACGTGACCCATGATCGTAATAATCGGCGGACGAATCGCCTGAGCTTCTGGGTCGTCATCATCCGAGTCGTCAAACATTGCTTGCAACTCGAGCTCTTCTTGTTGACCCGGATCGACGAGCAAAATCTCGGCACCAATTTCAAGCGCGAACAACTCCATTTGTTCGTCGACAAGCGTCATCGTCGCCGTCACCATTTCGCCGTGCTCAAGCAAAAAGCGAACTACATCGGCTGGCGTGCGATTTAATTTCGGCGCGAACTCTTGCGACGAGCATCCACGTTCAATTACGACAATGCCTTCTGGCGGCGGTGTCGCACTCGGCGTATAACTAGTCGGTGCCTGCGGCAACTGCTCATCACATTCGCGACGACGCTCACCACGAGTTTTTTTGCGTGGGCCACGACGCTGACCGCCACCTGGTCCACGACCACCACCTGGGCGACCTCCCGGACCCGACGGACTGCTGCGACCAAGCGCTGTGCCACGACCACCAGTCGGCGCACCAGGACGACCCGGCGCACCACGATTCGGCGCACCACGATCTGGCGTTGTGCGACCACCCGAACCAGCCGGACCACGACCAAGTTGCGACGCAGGAATTCGACCCGTGCGTGCATTTGTCGACGGCGAACTGCTGCGTTGCGGCGGACGGTTAAACGGTGGACGCGTCACACCACCCTCTGGTCGACGCGCAACTGGCGGTGGCGGAATCGGCCGCGAAGAACCTGGCGGTGGCGGAATCGGCCGCGCACCCGGAGTCGCAGGTCGCAATGGCTGTTGCGGTGTGGTGCGCGCCGCAGGCGCTTGCGGTTGCACCGCTGGCCGAACAGGTTGTGGTTGCAACGGTTGAATCGGTCGCGTTGGTGCAGGTCGTGCACTAGTTGTCGCACTGCTAACCACACCTGGTCGATTCGACTGAGTGGATGAAATTACACGGCCCGCGCCACCTTCAGCCTCGCGCGGCGCAACTGGTGTAGCAGGCGCAACTGGTGTCGCAGGCACTTCTACAACAACTGGTGCAACTACAACTTCTTCGACATCTTTCTTTTTAGCAACTTTCTTCGCAGCAACCTTTTTCGGTTCTGCTACTTTCTTCGCAGCAGCAACTTTTTTTGCCGCAGTTTTTTTGACTGGCTTGTCAGATACCTCTTCAGGTTGCACATCGCGAACAAGTCCCTCGCGTTCTGCGCGCGCACGAATGCGATCAGCCTGAGCGTCAATGACCGTAGACGCCGGACCCTTAACACCAATGCCAAGTTTCCCGCTGAGGTCAATGACCTCAGCGTTTGTCATTCCGAGTTCTTTGGCGATCTCGTGAACGCGTTTGGCTTTTGGCAAAGTAGTTAGCCCTTCGATTCTTCTGTTGTGCCGCCTGATTGCGCTGCAACTTGTTCTTGACTGAGAATTGAACCGTCAGCGGCATGCCACTCCATTGCACCGCTTTCAACATTCGTCTTCCATTCGCCTTCCGCGTAAATCGACTCGCTAGTAGCTGCCGCGGCAGGGCGACGGACAACTGCATTTCCTTCGGCGGCGACTTCTGACTCGCTCTTAATGTCGATGCGCACACCAGTTAGACGAGCAGCAAGCGTCGCGTTTACGCCCATCTTGCCAATTGCCAATGACAACTGAAAATCAGGCACGATTACGTCGGCTTGTGTTTCATCTGCGCTGAGTCGCACTTCGCTGACTTTCGCCGGTGACATTGCCTTGGCGATGAAGTCGCGCTTGTCCTCGCTGAACGGGATGATGTCGACTTTTTCGCCACGCAATTCGTTGACGACCATGCGCACTCGTCCTCCGCGAGCACCCACACAGGCGCCAACAGGGTCAATTGCTTTGTCGTTGGACCAGACGGCGATTTTTGTGCGCTGACCCGGTTCGCGAGCGCATGATTTGATTTCAACGATGCGATCGGCAATTTCTGGTACTTCCATTTCGAACAAACGCATGATCAAACCAGGGTGCGTGCGACTGACAACGATCTGCGGGCCCTTCGGTGTGCGACGCACTTCAACGATGTATGCCTTCAAGCGTGCGTTCGGCTCGCGTGTCTCGCCAAGCACTTGCTCAGCCTGGGGCAACAACGCCTCAACGCGACCCAAATCGAGCAGCGTGTAGCGCGTGTCTGTTTTTTGCACCGTGCCAGAAACAATGTCACCCTCACGGTTGGCGTACTCCTCGAACTTGCGCTCGCGTTCAACCTCTCGAATGCGCTGACCCATAACCTGACGGAATGTCACCGCGGCGATGCGACCAAGTTCTTCTCTCTTCGGCGTGTCATCACGTTCGTTGATCCAGTTGCCGTCGTCGTCCACATCGTAAGCAGTGAAGGTGATATCCATATTGTCTGGGTTGACACCGACAATTACTTCATCAGCCGCACCAGGACGCTTTTTATATGCAGTCGCCAGGGCCTCTACAAGCACCTGCAACAGTGCGTCAATAGTAAGACCGCGGTCTGCTGCGAGCATGCGCAGCGCTTCTGACATGTCCATGTTGCTCATGATGCTTTAGCCTCCGTTGTGTTTACAAACTTGTCCTTCGAAAACTTTTTCTTTGAATGACGGGCCTCTTGCTTCGAAGTCGGCTTCCATTCGAAAACTGTTTTTGCACGATCAATTGCCGCATAACCAATCGCAACTTCCAAGCCGTCTTCTTTGCGCACGACAATTTGTTTGTCGTCGGCACTCACGAGCACACCGTGCACGCGTCGCTCGCCCGTGGCTTCAAGTGGCGCGGTCAAACGCACGCTGACAACTTTGTTCAGCTCTCGCATGTAATGGCGTGGCATGCGCAAGTTGCGCTCAAGACCCGGACTAGTAACTTCTAACGTATAACGACCAGGCACGGGCTCTGAATGGTCGAACTCGCGCGATACCAGTCGAGTCAATAATCCAATTTTCTCAAGATCCACACCAGCCGGACGACCATTTTCGCCAACCACACCTGATTTCGTATCAACGACAATGCGCACGATTCCGCTGACGAATTCGAGGTCATACAGATCAAGGCCGAGATCGCTAACGATTGGCGTGACAATTTCGCTGATGCGCGTAAGCACTGCACTCTCCGTTGTATTCTGCGTCATTAGATATCTCTCCTTTCCCGTAATATCACCGCTAAACAGCTATCAAATAGCCGTTTTGGCGAACCAAAACAACACCCGATAGAGAACAAAAGGCGTGGGCCTAAACCCACGCCTTCGGTTCGTAGAACTTTAAAGGTCATCTCAAGTATAGGGGTTTTAGTAAAGTTTTCGTGAGGCGTTATTCCATGCGCTTCAAGGTGAGGCCCTGTGATTTTGCGTATGTCAACAATGTTTTTGCGGACATTACGCGATGATCCTGTCGATGCCGAAGTGCCAAGTCATCGGCTTTTAGTTCGCGCGGGATACATACGTCGCGCCGCACCAGGTGGCTATACATGGTTGCCTCTTGGTTTGCGCACGCTAAACCGAGTCGAAACGATAATTCGCCAAGAAATGGATGCAATCGGCGCGCAAGAAGTGCACTTTCCGGCAATGTTGCCTCGCGAGCCTTATGAGACGACAGGTCGATGGACGGACTACGGTCCTAATTTGTTTCGCTTGCAAGATCGTCGCGGTGTCGATTATCTGCTCGGTCCGACACACGAAGAAATGTTCACGCTGTTAGTCAAAGATCTCTACAGCAGTTACAAAGATTTGCCACTGTGGCTATATCAAATTCAAACCAAGTTTCGCGACGAGGCTCGCCCACGCGCAGGTTTGTTGCGCGGTCGCGAATTCTTGATGAAGGACTCTTACAGTTTCGACATCGATCAAGATGGTTTGCAGCGCAGTTACGACGCACACCGTGCCGCATATTTGCGTACCTTCGATCGCCTGGGTTTGCCCTATCACGTCGTTTCGGCGATGTCGGGCGCAATGGGCGGCTCGGCCTCTGAAGAGTTTTTGTTTCCGTGCGAGTCGGGCGAAGATACTTTTGTCAGTTGCACCAAGTGCGACTATGCAGCCAATACCGAAGCGGTGCGTGTCGGTGAACCAGCAAAAATCGACTCCGCTGGTTTTGCGGCTGCGGTCGTGCACGACACACCAGCCACACCGACAATCGCAACATTGGTCGACTTGTTCAACTCGCGATCTGATCTAAAACGTAGCGATCGTGCGTGGCACGCTGGCGACACGCTCAAAAACGTGATCGTCAACTTGCGTCACCCAGACGGTCGCATCGAGCCGCTCGCGGTTGGCGTGCCCGGTGATCGCGATGTCGACTTAAAGCGCCTCGAAGCACAGGTTGCACCAGCAGAAATTATCGATTTCACCGACGAAGATTTCGCCAAGAACAAAAACCTCGTCAAGGGTTACATCGGGCCGCAATCTCTCGGCGAAAAAAGCTCCAGCGCTATTCGATTTTTGCTTGACCGCAGCATTGCCATCGGTAGTACGTGGATCACCGGCGCAAACGCGCCAGGTCGTCACGTTGCCGGTCTCGTATACGGCCGAGATTTCTCGTGCGACGGCGTTGTCGACGCTGCCGATGTGCGCGACGGCGACCCATGCCCGAAGTGCGGCTCGCATCTTCTCATTCGGCGTGGCATCGAAATCGGTCACGTGTTTCAACTCGGTCGTAAATATGCAGAATCACTCGGACTAACCGTTCTCGATCAAAACGGCAAGACGCAAACCGTCACGATGGGTTCATATGGCATTGGTGTATCACGAGCCGTTGCAGCAATCGCCGAGGCAAACCACGACGAACTCGGTCTCAAATGGCCGTCTGCCGTCTCACCCGCAGATGTGCACATCGTGATCGCGGGCAAACCCGGTGACGAAACTGCGGGTGCCGGCGAAAAACTTGCTGGCGAACTAAGCGCCAAACAAATGACGGTCATTCTCGACGACCGCAAAGGCGTTTCACCTGGTGTGCGTTTTAAAGATGCCGAACTCATCGGCACGCCACGCATCGTTATTGCGGGTCGTGGTGTCGCTACTGGCGTTGTCGAAGTTCGCAATCGTCACGCCGGCACAGCAAGCGAAGTTGCTCTCGCCGAGGCTGCCGAGTTTGTTGCAAAAATGCCAACAACCTAAATATTCGCGACAACAAATGCCAACACGACTCTCGCCCGCAATAAAAAATTATGACTGGGGCGATATCACCGCCCTGCCAGATTTTACGGGTCAACCACGCGACGCCAAACCTTGGGCCGAACTTTGGTTCGGCACACATCCCGATGGTCAAGCCACTGTGCAAACCGGCAACGGCATCAAAGAGCTCGAAGAAATTGTCGGCGAACTTTCGTTCTTGGTCAAACTCATCGCGGTGGCCAAACCACTTTCGATTCAGACGCATCCGACTATTGCTCAGGCCTCGGCAGGTTTCGCCCGCGAAAACAATCTCGGCATCGATCGTGCAGCGTTCAATCGTGTCTATCGTGACGGCAACTCAAAGCCAGAGTTGCTCTGTGCGCTCAGCGACTTTGAAATGTTGTGTGGCTTTGCACCAATTGAAAAGTCGTTGGCGCTCGCTGAACAAAACGGCTGGCTCGAACTGGCTCGACGTTTGAAACTGACTGGTCTGGCGAAAACAGTGCACTGGGCGCTTGAAGAAAAAAACCACCAGACACCTGCCAACCTGCCCAACTATTTGCGCGCCGTCGGCGAGCTCTACGCCGACACGGGTGGCGTTTACGTCGCAATGTTGATGAATCACATCACGCTCAAATCTGGCGAAGCAATGTTCTTAGAGCCCGGCAATGTGCATTCATATTTAAGTGGTCTGGCTGTCGAAGTTATGTCGAGTAGCGACAATGTCATGCGCGCCGCATTCACCACAAAACACGTCGACCTTCAAGAATTCTTCGCCACGGCAGTGATTAATTCACATTTGCCCACTCAAGTCACACAGCGCAAATCTTCGAACAACGCAGTTGATTACGAGATCAAAAACTCGCCGTTTAGCGTGCAAAAAATTGATGTGAATAGCTCCGTGACTATTAAGGCCGATCACGAGGTAGAACTATATTTATGCGTGCAAGGTCACTCGGGTGCGTTGCAGCAGGGTCAGGCCTGCATATTGCGCCAGCACGAAGTGCTCCAACTCGAAAAATCTTCGGTCGTGTTTCGCGTGTGGGGAACCTAGTTTCAAATTTAGATTTTTCGCATGATCGATAAACTCTCCAATCTTCGTCGCCTCGCCATTGGTGCCGTAGCGCTAGTGATCACTATCGGTGCGGGCATCTCGACGCCGTCCACGCCCAACACGGCTCCGTCGCTATTAATTCTCGGCGACAGCATCACGTGGGGCACAGAGTATTTTGCCAAGTCGCAAAAGTTGATCGCTGCCGACGCCCAATGGACCACCATCGTGATCGACGGTCAATATTCGCGCCGAGTCGCGTTTCCGACACCCAATGCATCCACAAAATATTCGGGGGTCAAGACTTTCAAAAAACTCAGCGACGGTGGGCTCAAGGCCGACGCCGTGATTGTTGCGCTCGGCAGCAACGACGTCGCGATCGAAACCAAAGAAGCCGTCTACGAGACGGTGATTCGCGATCTGCTGACGACCATCGGCAATGTACCCGTCACATGGTTGACGGTTAATCGTCGCGATACTCCGGCGATCGCTAAACGCAGTGTGCTGTTCAACCAAGTGCTTGTGCGAATCGCACCCGAATATCCAAATCTGGTTTTAGAAGATTGGTATTCGTCAATCGCCAAACGCCCGAAGTGGATGGCATGGGACAAAGTGCACCTCACCCCCAAGGGTTATCAGGCTCGCGCCAAACTGCACCAACGACTCGCGCGCGAGTTATACGACCGCCACATCATCGCCACAACACCAACCACGACGACCACGACCGTGCCGCCAACCGAAACTACAACGCCGACAACCGTCGCGCCATAGCGGCGTTTTATTTAATGGCTTGTTCGGTGCCGATCAACGCGTAGACACAACCATTGCCTTTGCTGCCTGCATCGGCCGTGTAGGTCGCCGTGATGTTTGATCCGCTTGTTGCAAACTTGACCGATGAAGTCAAATCTTTATCTAGACAAAGGTTTTTTACCTTGATCGCTGACTGAGCGGCACCACTGATTGTCCATGTGACGCTGTCCATACCGCTTTCAGTACGACTCGCCTTGTAATTCGT
>CAMBWL010000012.1 GCA_945871625.1 Bifidobacterium breve | reverse complement strand
CTGCGTGGGGCTTGCTGATACATCGGCAAAGTGTGCAACAGATTCCAGGCGGGTCGGCATAAATAGCCATCAGCTCGGGATGTGCTCAATAGCGCATCCCGGGTTTTCAAGTCCGGAGAATTCAGACGCACTGTATTCAGCCAATAATTTGAGGTGGTTCCGCTCGGTTCGCCGACGAAACTCAAAGTCTGAGAAATTTTGCAAGCCTGCGCGTATTTCTCTGCCAATGAACGCTTGGCTTTTAGAAACTGGTCGAGCCGTTGCATTTGGGCACAACCAAGAGCGGCGTTGATGTTTGGCATTCGATAGTTGAACGCCACGGCATCGTGAAGGTATTGGTAATCATGGGGCAATTTTGCCGTTGTTGCCAAGTGCCGAATTCGTTCAGCAAGCACCGAGTCGTTTGTCAGAATCGCACCGCCGCCACCCGTGGTGATCGTTTTGTTGCCGTTAAAACTCAAAATTCCGACTTTGCCGAATGTTCCAGTGTGAACTTTGCCAACAAAACTGCCGATTGATTCGGCTGCATCCTCGACAACAGTCAAATTAAATTCTGCGGCAACTTCGAGCAGTTTTTCGATCTGCATTGGGTGACCAAATGTATGCATCGGAACAACCGCGCTGATTCTCCGCCCGGTTTTTGAGTTGATCAGTTGGCCATCGCGAATCGAAGTATTTCTACTTAGATGGTTGCGTAGTGCATCAGGGTCGAGGCCAAGTGTTTGACTGTCACTGTCCACGAAGTGGGGAATCGCACCGCAATGCGAAACCGAGTTGGCGGTCGCGACAAAACTCAATGTTGGAACTATTACTTCATCTCCGGGTTTCACGCCGACTGCGTGCAGCGCCAGGTGCAACGCGGCAGTGCCGTTGACCACGGCAACGACATGTTTTGCGTTCGTGAATTTGGCGAGGTCTGTTTCGAATTGCGTAATGTACTCGCCGACCGATGAGACCCATCCAGAATTGAGGCAGTCGGCAACTTTTTCATTTTCTAATGCGCCGATGTTCGGTTCATGCAAAGCGATGGGTGAACCCACAGCTTTTCCAAGCACTGATTCTAAAACTGCAAGAAACTCCTGCTTGGAAGAATTAGAGGTCGCCATCTAGTTAGAGGTTGTACCGATCAGCCTTATAGCGAGACAGATTCGCCGGGTTCGAAAACCATTCGATTGTTTTTTTGAGGCCGGTCTTGAAACCTTCAAGTCCATTTAGTTGCGGTTGCCACCCAAGCAAATCTGCAGCTTTGGCAATTGATGCATGCAGTCTTTCAACCTCTGAGTTTTCGGGGCGAATGCGCTGCTCATCGTTGGTCATCTTGAGATCGGTATTCATGATCTTGGCGATCGTCTCGGCAGTTTCTTTTATCGATATTTCAAAACCACTACCGAGGTTGATCGTTTGCCCGATTATCGCGTCATTGGTCGCAGCAGCCAGAAAACCCATTGCCGTGTCGTGTACGAAAGTGAAATCACGAGTTGGTGAAAGTGAACCGAGTTTTACATCACGTCCAGTGGCGAGTTGACTAATAATTGTTGGGATTACAGCCCGAGCAGATTGGCGTGGTCCGTATGTATTGAATGGTCGCAAAACGCCGACAGGCAAATCAAATGACGCATGAAAACTGAGGGCGAGTTGGTCTGCCCCAACTTTTGATGCGGCGTAGGGCGACTGTGGGTGCAGCGGATGTCGCTCATCAATCGGTATGTATTGGGCCGTTCCATAAACTTCGCTGGTTGAAGTTTGCACGACACGCGACACATTGTGCCTTCGCGCAGCCTGCAAAATATTCAACGTGCCTTTGATATTCGTATCTATATAGGTGTCGGGCGAGTGGTACGAATACGGAATCGCAATCAGCGCAGCCAAGTTCAAAACAACCTCTTGACCTTCGACTGCTTTATCGACACCGTGTGGGTCGCGAATGTCGCCGGCGAAGACGTCAATGCTTTCGCGAATCGTTTTGTCACTTTCGTCCAGCCATCCCCAAGAGTTGAACGAGTTGTACAACACGAAGGCTCGCACCTCGTGTCCGTGCTTGACGAGCGTCTCGACAACATGCGATCCGATGAAACCGTCCGCCCCCGTTACAAGAATTTTCACGGTTCAGCTACCTAGCGAACTTGTCAATGTCGAGAATAAAAACGCAGCCAAAATCGAAATAACGGCGGCAACAAAGACGCCAATCGCCAGCCCGCTCAGACCCAATAACCCTGCTGATCGCAGTGTCTTGTCTTTTGCAGAATGTTGGTATATCTCGGGGCGACGATTGTCGACTCGCACCATCAACGGTTTGAATTGCGCCTTTGTGCGCCCGCGGTTAGCAAACCAGAAAGCAATCATGCTCAGCATGATGATTGCGACAGACCTGACCGTAACATCAAAGACGGTGAGTGACATGAGTATCGACACAACCACAACTCCTTCTAGCGTATCGCCGACCGTCTCGGCTGAGCAGGAGACCATAATCGCGCCACGCCAACGCAACATGTGGTGGGCTCTGCCGATGTTGACAATTGTTTGGCTCGTGACTGGAGCCCTAATAGTTTCTGCTTTTATAAAAGTGAATTACTGGGAAGTTGCACCGGGCACTGCCGAAGATGTTGCGTCGCGATTCTCGTTTGACAAAGCCGCGCTAAAAGAGATCACACGTTATGAAACTTCCTCGCCGATCTTGTTCGTCACCGCATACGGATCAAAACTTTCGGCGCTTGATGCGCTCGTGGGCGTGCTCGATCCTGATGTCGATGTTTTGACACGAGAAGAAAAATTTGGAGACTCAAGCCCGAGCGAACAGCGTCGATTGGGATTTCAAGCGATGTCGTCGGCGAAACAGATCGCAGAGTATGTTGCGTTAAATCGACTTGGCTATGACGTCTCGATCAAATATGGTGCACTAATCATCGAAAGACTCGTTTGCGAGGACACACCGAGGCCACTGAGTGCGTGTTTGCAATTTGATCCGGGTGACACGATCACCGCGTTTGATGGCATCGAAATACCATCACTGTCAGATCTGCTGCCGATCATGGCCGATTATTCGCCGGGCGATGTCGTTGAAATCACGATCACGCCGCATAAATCAAATGACAGCATCACCAAGAAAATCGAGTTGATGGTCAGCCCGGATGATCCGAATCGAACGATCATCGGTGTGTGGCCCGCAGACACTCGAAAAGTTGATTTACCGTTTGAAGTTAAGATTAATACCGACCTGATCGGTGGTCCGTCTGCTGGTCTCCCATTCACTCTTGCCTTACTTGACGAGTTGACCGCCGGTGAACTGACGGGTGGTGTGAAAGTCGCGGCGACAGGCACGATTGACGGCGACGAAAGCATCGGTGCGATCGGCGCACTGCGTCAAAAAACTGTCGCAGTGAAAGCGGCTGGTGCGAGAGTTTTTCTCGTGCCGAGCGCGCAAACTCCCGAAGAACTCAGCGCAGCCAGACGCGTCGCAGGTTCGAAACTACGAATTGTTCCCGTGGCCAATCTTGCAGAAGCACTGCGCGTGCTTGAAGAGTTAGGTGGCAGCGTCATCGCCAATGACGCAATCGAACTATAAATAGGGCTTAATCTTGCCTGATGGCGATTAGCTTCTCTAAACCTGACCCTTCTTCGCCGGCCGCCGTTGGATCTGCTCAATTTGATGTCACTCGCCGTGGCTTCGACCAAGGTCAAGTTCGTGATTTCTTGCGAATGGTTTCGGCTGAACTTGCTCGTCTACAAGAGCGAGAGAAATTTTTGGAAAGTGAGATGCGCGCGATGCAGACTCGCGGTCTTTCAGACCCCGGTGTACTAGACGAAGCGACAGTTACGACTTTATTAGGCGAAGAAACAGCCAGAGTGTTGTCGGTCGCCCGAGAAGCTGCCCAGCAGATGCGTGACCGTGCGGCGGAAACTGCCGAGCGAATGGTTCGAGATGCGGCCAGCGAAGTTGCAAGGTTGCGTGAAGAAGCAGAGATTGAAGCATCTCGTCGTCGAATCGATGCATCCTCGGACAGCGAGTCCGAGATTGAATTGGCAAAGCAACAGGGCCGAGAAATGGTCAACGAGGCGCGCGCGTATCGTGAAAAACTTCTTGCTGAACTCGCTGTGCGACGAGAACTTGCCCGACAACAAATCGAAGAACTGATTCGCCATCGCGATCGGTTGAAGTCGGCCTTCGCCCGCGCAAGCGAAGCGGCAAGCGGTGTGGTCGGAGATTTAACCGACTTTGACGTCGCTGCCGAGGAGTTTCAGCAGGCTGTGCCAGTTGGTAACGAACCCAAACCAATCAGCGTGATCGAACCACACCAAATTGTCTCGCCAAATGTTTTGCCGTTTGACCGTGAGAAATTCGAAGATGAAGGCGATCAACAAACGCCAACTTCGATTGAAGAGTTCAAACAAGACACCTCAGAAACTGTCGCGCCGGTTATCGAAACACGAATTGTTGAAACACCGGTTACTGAAACACCAGTTGTTGAAACATCATCGAAAATCGCGCCAACCAAATTGCCTGAAACACAGACATCAGAATCAGAGCCAGATGATGGTCATCGCGCAAAAATTGTGCAGATGTTTGGTCGAACATCGCGACGACTTCATCCGTCCACAGATACACCGCAAGCACAGACTCAAACCCCTGAAACCCTTGAGGCTTCGGAACCCGAGAAAGTTGTTGAGCCAACGCTGATTATCTCAAAGCCGGCAGGTGTGGCACAAGGTCAAAAGAAATCGAGCGTGGACGATCTGTTTGCAAAACTGCGTCAAGCAGGTGCCGAAACTGTTGCCAGTTCGGTCAAGGGCACAAAAACTTCATCGACTAAAAACGTCGATACCCCGAAGAAGGTTGAAGTGCCTACGCCGGTCAAACCAGATCCAGAGATGTTCGATCGACGCAACAGTGCATTGGTCAGTGTCGACGAGGTTGTTGCCAAAAAATTGAAGCGTGTGCTGGCGGACGAAGAGAATGCGATGTTGAACTATCTTCAGTCAAAAAAAGCACAGGTGGCACTCGAAAAAGTTTTACCAAGTTTTGAAAATCAGTTACAAAATTTCGTTGAAGCAACCAGTAAAGACTTAATTGAAGCGGCGATGTCCGGTGCGCAATCGCTTTCGAAGAGTCTCAAAGCAGACTTGCGAAAAAAAGTTAGCAACACAACGGTGATGCAGGTAATGTCAAAGAAACTTGCCGATGACATCGTCTATCCGCTGCGCGAGCGAATCCAAAAGTGTGTAGAGAATAGTGGTGGTGACACAAGCGAAATGTCGAGTTTGATTCGTAGCGTTTATCGTGAGTGGAAGATGCAACAAGTCGACAAGCTGGTGGGCGATATCTCCCGTCTTGCGTACAGTCGAGGCGCATATTTAGTGTTAGACAAAGGCGCAAAAGTCTGTTGGATGGTCGATCCAAATGGGCCGCCTTGCGCAGATGCCGAAGACAATTCTCTTGCAGGTGAAATTTCGTGCGGAGAAAAGTTTCCGACTGGGCACGAACACCCTGTGATCCACTCGGGTTGCAAGTGTCTCGTAGTGCCAGCCCGCAGATAGTCTTTCCAGCGTGCGGAACCCCTCCGACTTGCCCCGTAATCCACGTAGCCCAAATTCATCGGGTGGTGGTTTTCGCCCCGGTTTTTTCAAGAAAGGTCGCGCTGTTTGGTCGGCAATTTTGGCAGTTTTTGTCATTGGCGGCATTTCTGTCAGAAGTTTGGCGAATTTTTATGTAGATGTGCTTTGGCACAATGTTGTCGGCAGATCAGATGTGTATTGGGGTGTGCTGCAAACGAAAATTACTCTTGGCGCGATTTTTGTCGTTATTTTTTCGTCAGTCACTTTTCTAAATCTTTGGTTGGCCGATCGTCTTGCGCCGAGAGATGTGCCGATTTCACTCGAGCAACGCGCACTTGCCGGATATCGCCAACTTGTCGCCACACGCCAGTGGCTTGTGCGTGCTGTGATTTCTTTGTTGCTGGGCTTACTCGTCGGTTTGCCGGCATCAGCACAGTGGCAAGACTGGTTGTTGTTCAGAAATTCACAATCGTTTGGCGTTAAAGATCCGCTTTTTAATCGCGATGTGAGTTTCTATGTGTTTAAGTTGCCGTTTATTCAGTTCTTGATTAGTTGGTCATTGGCGGCGTTAATTTTGATCGCTCTCGTTACCTTTATTGCGCACTATCTAAACGGGGCGATTCAGCTACAGACTCAGGGTCGTCGCGTGACACCACAAGCGAAGGCACATGTTTCAGTTCTGTTCGCGTTGATTGCAGTTTCGAGAGCGGTGAACTATTGGTTCGGTCGTTTTGAGTTAACTAGGTCAACCCGCGGCGTCGTGCAAGGTGCAACATTTACCGATGTGAACGCCCAGTTGCCGGCAACGAGTTTGATGATTCTTGTTTCGCTGGCAGTCGCTGCGTTGTTCTTGTGGAACGTCTGGCAAAAGAGTTGGCGATTGCCAGTTCTCGCGACAATGCTTTGGGTCGTTGTTGCACTTGTGGCGGGGCAGATCTATCCGGCAGTGGTGCAGCGATTTTCGGTACAACCCAACGTCAGCACCAAAGAGATACCTTATATTCAGCGCAACATAATTGCGACCAAGAATGCAATGGGTCTAACCACCGTAAAAAGCGTCGAAGTTGAATATGAACAAATCACCGCGGCTGATGTTTCAAGTGATTCAGAACCACTTCAAGATGTTCGTCAACTTGATCCGATTCAGATGCGTGATCGGTTCGTATTGGACGAAGGGCAAACTTCTTATTATGCAATTCGTGACCTAGACGTAGATCGCTATGAGATTGACGGTCGAGAACAACAAGTATTGGTGGCGGCTCGCGAACTTAACACTGCAGGTATTCCCAACCGCACTTGGGTATCTCGACACCTTTTATATACTCACGGTTGTGGGCTGATCGTCGCCCCAGCGAGCAAAGTGACCGTTGACGGTCGCCCGATTTATACGAGCCTCAAAATTACTAAGCCCGAACTTTATTTCGGTGAAGGTCTTGACTCTTACGCTTTGGTTAAAACTGGCGAAGTCGAACAGGCTTGCTCAGACACGAAGGCGCAAAGTTATTCAGCCAAGGGTGGTGTTGAACTTTCATCGCTTGCTCGTCGCGTCGCATTTGCTGTTCACTTTGGCGAATACAACCTGTTTGGCTCTGCACTGTTAGATAACGAGTCGCAAGTTATGTTTGTTCGCAACATTAAAGATCGCATCGCCAAAGTTGCACCGTTCTTGAAACTTGATGCAGACCCATATCCGGTTGTTATCGAAGGCAAAGTGCAATGGATTGTTGATGCTTTCACGGTCACGGATCATTATCCATATGCCCAACAAGCGAACATCGATCAATTAACTTTCGGCAGTGGTTTGAACACGCCGTTTAACTATGTGCGCAATAGCGTCAAGATCGCAGTCGACGCCTATGACGGTTCGATGAAGTTTTACGTGGTCGACGAAAAAGATCCGATCATTAAAACTTGGCAGGCAGTGTTTCCAAAGTTGTTTACTTCGGTAGATCTTGCACCAAAAGGTTTGATTGATCACTTCAGATACCCAGAAGATTTGTTCAGGGTGCAAACCAACACCTACGGGCGCTACCAATTTGAAGATGCGACGTTGTTTTTTAATCGCAACGCAGCATGGAGCGTTGCGCAAGCCCCGGCAATTGAACCCGAGGGTTTGACTGGCGTCGTTGCCGGTGACTTCACTTCTGATCTGAACGCGGCAAATACGGGCGAAGTGCGAGACGCAAGTGTGGCGCGCTTCGAGCCGTATTACACGATGTTTCATGAGCCACGCTCGAAGTCGAGCGAAGGTGTGTTCTCGATGTTGCGACCCTTCGTTCCGTTCTCGGCTGATAACGCCCGAAAAGAGCTTCGTGCGTTCATGGTTGTGTCAAGTGATCCAAAAACTTATGGTCAGTTGACGATCTATAAAGTTGACGAGCCACTGCCAGAGGGCCCGGCCACGGTTGCGGCAGAAATCGGCAGTGATCCCGTAGTGTCGCAGCAAATAACATTGCTCGACCAGCGCGGCTCGCGAGTGATTTATGGTGATCTTCAGATAATTAACGTCAGCAAGGGTCTTGTTTATGTTCGGCCGTTGTTTGTGCGACCTGATGATCCGAGCGCAAAGCAAATTTTTGTTCGCAAATTCTTGGCGTCTTATAACAATCGAGTTGTCATGGCTGATGACTTAACAGCTGCAATTTCAAAGTTGTTCCCAGGATTCGACAAAGACCTCGGCGACCGCATTGATGATGGCTCGGTCGAAGTTGTGCCTGATGATTCTTCGGACTCAAGTGGCGGCGCAACTGCTACGACACAACCATCCAGCGGTGGCAGTTCGGCAAATCTGGATACTCCGGCTCTTCTGCTTGCTCGGGCTGAAGAGTTGTTTGCGCAGGCCGACGCCGCGCTCGGCAGCACTCCACCTGACTTCGCGCTTTACCAAAAGCGACTTGCCGAAGCACGCGAATTAGTCAGTCGCGCTATTGCCCTTGTCGGCAATTAATTCTTGATTGTTTAGCTACTTTGCTTTTCTGATCTGCTCAATAATTTCGGCGAGGTCTTGGCGAAAAGCAATTTCGTATCGGGCTTGCTCGTTGGCGATGCGAGTTTGATTGACACGAAGTTGCTCGAGTGCCTCGCGTGATGCAGACTCATCGGCAGTTTTGACGAGTGATTCGATTTCGGTGCCAAGTTCGTGAAGTTGGTGCGACAACTCAGTTGTCATCGTTTTGATTCGAGCATCAATGATCGTAATTTTTTGATCCAGACCATTAGTTGCAGCAGTAACCAAAGAGAGTGCATTCGTTCGTTTTGTTAGGTCGCTACGCAGCTCCGCCAATTCAGTTTTGAGAAGTTCGAGGTCAGACTGTGTCGCCTTGGGTGTTCGTTTGAAGAGTGGCATCGCATCAGCGATTATGTCATGTCGCTGGTAGCCTGAGTGGCACGACGCGGGGTGGAGCAGTCCGGTAGCTCGTTGGGCTCATAACCCAAAGGTCGTAGGTTCAAATCCTACCCCCGCCACCATTTCTCTGTAAATTACTTAGCATCACGTCAGCACAACGAGGTATCAATGAACAGACTTGAAAAAGTGCGGACAATTCGCACGGCATTGCAAAGTGGCTCGCCAGTCATCGGCAGTTGGATGCAAATTCCTGATTCAAATATTGCTGAAATCATGGGACGCGCCGGTTATCAATGGGTGGCCATTGATATGGAACACGGCCCAGTTGCCGTAAATCAGTTGCCAGATATTTTTCGTGCACTCGAACTAGGCGGCACACTGCCACTGGCACGAGTCGCAAGTCCGTTGCCAATCAATTGTCGTCAGGCTCTTGATCAAGGCGCGGCTGGCGTTGTTGTGCCGATGATCTCGTCGGCTGCACAATTGCAGGCAATAGTTAATGAATGTCATTGGCCACCAAGTGGCCGCCGCGGAGTCGGGTTTCAACGCGCAAACGTATTTGGCAAGTTTTTCGA
This sequence comes from Bifidobacterium breve, assembly GCA_945871625.1. Taxonomy (GTDB): domain Bacteria; phylum Actinomycetota; class Acidimicrobiia; order Acidimicrobiales; family Ilumatobacteraceae; genus BACL27. The sequence continues at coordinate 4,658 of CAMBWL010000012.1, read as the reverse complement.
TTCGTATACGCAAGAAGCACAGGAGTCGCTGGTTGTCGCGCAAATTGAGCACATTGATGCCGTGAACGATCTTGAATCAATCCTCAAAGTTAAGGGTCTTGATGCAATCATGGTCGGGCCATACGACTTGTCGGCATCGCTTGGCATGACTGGTGACTTTGAAAATAAAAAATACAAGGATGTGCTCAGCAAGATTCTTGAAGTTTGCGCCAAACAAAAGGTCTCATGCGGCATTCATGTGGTGCAACCAGATGCGAAAATGCTTAAACAAAGAATCAGCGAGGGCTATACCTTTATTGCTTACGGCGTAGATACGGTCTTTTTGAATCACAGCGCAACCGCACCCAAGTGATCGAGAATTTAAACTAGTTAGATGACCGCAAAAGTCCTAAAAGTTGGCATTGCGGGCTACGGGGTGGTCGGTAAGCGACGCGGCGACTGTATCCAACGCCATCCGAATTTGAAACTCATTGCAGTCTGTGACCGAGTCTTTACCAGTGATGGTGTATTGCCAAACGGCGTTTCGCATTTTCGAACGTACCAACAACTTCTTGAGCAAGACCTGGATGTCTTGATCGTTTGTATGACCAACGATATTGCAGCCGAAGCAACCAAGGCTGGCTTGAATCTAGGCCTGCACGTATTTTGTGAAAAACCGCCAGGTCGCGACATGAGCGATATTGCGAGCGTCATCGCGATCGAGAAGAAAAATCCGCAATGTCGATTGATGTACGGCTTCAATCATCGGTACCACGACTCGGTGCAGGATGCGCTGAAAATTATTCGTTCGGGTCGATATGGCGACATCATCAACATACGCGGGGTTTACGGCAAGTCAAAGTTGGTCACTTTCAATCAAGCCGACTGGCGAGCAAAAAGAGAAGTAGCCGGTGGCGGGGTGCTACTAGATCAGGGCATTCATATGGTTGATCTGATGCGACTAATCGCCGGTGAGTTCGTGGACGTGCAGAGTTTCATTTCAAACGGCCATTGGGGATACAACGTTGAAGACAACGCCTATGCCTTGATGCGCACCGAGCAGGGCGTTGTGGCGATGCTTAATAGTTCAGCAACTCAGTGGCGACATCAGTTTTCGCTCGACATAAATATGCAACGTGGTGGGGTCATCTTGCGCGGCATCCTCAGCGGTTCAAAGAGTTATGGCAACGAGACGATGACGCTGGTTACGGCTGATCCCGACCGTGACAACGGAGACCCGCAGGAAGAACTATTTGAATATCAAGATGACCCATCGTGGGATCGCGAGATCGCGGCATTCACACAGAGCATTCTTAACAATGAGCCTGTGCAAAGCGGCACTTCGCACGACGCTTATCAAACAATGAAACTTGTTTACAAAATTTATTATGCCGATCCACTTTGGCGAAAGCAGTTTAAAATTGAAGACCCCGAGGTCAATTGATGGAAGAAATCACGATCAACGACGTTCATGGCTTCACACTCTTGGTGACCGAACTTGTCGAAAAAGTAGGCAAAAAATTTATCCGCGCCAATAGTGTTGCGGCGAAAAATGTAGTCGACTTACAAATTGGTGGTCGCGAAGTCAAACTCGAGGCTGACACAATGCTCGAAAGAGAACTGATTAAAGGGCTGAAACACACAGGCATTGCGATTCTCAGTGAAGAAACTGGTTTTATCCCTGGCAGGACATTGCCGAGTTTGTTATGGGTGATTGATCCTCTTGACGGAAGTTACAACTTCAGCCGCAGTCTTGGTCCGTCGATGATCTCGGTCGCGCTCTGGGACACCGACAAACCAATTCTGGGTGTGCTGTTCAATTTGGTGACAAAACAAATAATTTTTGGAGGGCCACGAATTGGGGCCCACGTTGGCGATAAGCCTGTGACTGTGTCAGATCGCGCAGATCGCGGTCAGGCAACATTGATTACCGGTTTTCCGAGCAGGTTTCCGATTGATGACGCAAAAGCAGTGGCAAGTTTCGCCGAGGTCCTGACAGGTTTTGGCAAAGTGCGAATGATTGGTTCTGCTTGCGCCTCACTTGCGCTCGTAGCAACTGGCAGTGCCGATGTTTATGCCGAACACAACATTATGTTTTGGGATGTGGCGGCGGGTTTGGCGATCGTCAACGGTGCGGGTGGTACTTTTGAATTGGAAGGTGTCAATTTGTCTGAGGGAATTCACAGTGAGCCCTGCACGGTGGTAGCGAGCAATAAAAAACTTGATGTCTCTGTAGCGATGTTTGACAAAATGCGTGGTCTGGCGTGACGATTCTCGACACGGGGGTCAAGATCGTGCGTAATGTTGGTCGGTTTACTTTCGGCGATGGCGCCGTGTCTGGGGTTGCCGACTTGGTCGCGTCAAAACGAAGCGCCGAGACGCCACATGCAATTTTCTTGATCGATGATTACTTTAAAAACGAGTATTACACCGCCAGTTCGCTCGGGGCGAAACCGACTGATGCAGTTCATTTTGTAAGCACGGTCAATGAACCCACAACACAAAGTATCGATGAACTCGTAGCCGTGTTGCAGAAGTCTGGCCATAAAACGCCGGCAACAATTGTTGGCTTTGGCGGTGGCATCACACTCGACACGGCAAAAGCAGTTTCTAATTTGTTGACCAACGGTGGTCTGGCTGCCGAATATCAAGGCTGGGATCTTGTTCGAGTACCCGGCGTGCACAAGATCGGTGTACCAACAATTTCGGGTACAGGCTCGGAAGCGACACGAACTTGCGTGATGACAAATATTGAAACTGGTCTCAAGTTGGGCATGAACAGTGACTTCACAGTTTTTGATCATGTCGTGCTGGATCCAAGTTTGACGCGCACGGTGCCGCGTAACCAATATTTTTTCACGGGTATGGATGCATACATTCACTGCATCGAGGCACTCGCAGGTTCTTATCGCAACGCAATTGGTGATGCGTATTCGCGCGAAACCGTGAACCTGTGTCGCAATGTGTTTTTGAGCAACGACATGATGGCCGATGAGCGCCGGAGCGATCTGATGGTGGCTAGTTATCTGGGTGGATGTGCGATCGCAACGAGTTATGTCGGCGTGATTCATCCATTTTCTGCCGCACTGAGCGTCGTCTTCGGCTTGCACCATTGCGTTGCTAATTGCATCGTGCTCGATGCGCTAGGTGAGTTTTACCCAGAGGCACACACGGAGTTTCGTAAAATGATTGAATTGCAAAAAGTTGAATTGCCGCGGGGTGTTTGCGCAAATCTGACGGATGACTTGCGTGCCGCATTGATTGCCGCAACGATCAAACATGAAAAGCCACTGACGAATGCGCTGGGCAGCAACTTTCGCGCAACGCTCACCGACACAAGGATCATCTCGCTGTTCGAGAAGATGTAAAGATTTCTAGGTAAAATCAACACATGCCTGGGTACGAACTAATCGGTGCTGAAGAGCAGGCTGAAGTTGATGATATTTTTCAACATGGCGGGGTTTTGTTTCGTCACTCGTTTGACGCAATCAGACAAAACAAGTGGAAGGTTCGCGACTTTGAAAAGGCTTTCGCAAACTCGCTTGGCGTGCCGCATGCTTTGGCTGTCACCTCGGGTACGGCTGCACTGCGGGTGGCGCTTGCAGTTTTGGATTTGCAGCCAGGTGATGAGGTAATCACCCAGAGTTTCACTTTTGTCGCCACTGTCGAGGCGATCATCGAGTCGGGTGCGACGCCGGTTTGCGCCGACATTGACGGCACTTTGAATCTTGATCCTAAGGCTTTGACAAAAATGATCACTGCAAAAACGAAAGCAGTCATCGCCGTGCATATGTTGGGCACGCCGGCGAATCTTTTTGAAATCGACAGCATTTGTCGCAAAAATAAACTCACCTTGATTGAAGATGCCGCGTGGGGTTGTGGCGGTTCTTTGGATAGTCGACCACTTGGCACTTGGGGTCGAATGGGCACTTTCAGTTTTGACTTTGCCAAGACGATGACGACAGGCGAGGGTGGCATGATCGTTTTTCAAAATGAGACCGACTACAAGGCTGCGGCCGCGTGGCATGATCACGGACACGAAAATAATCCTGCGGTGCCGAGATGGGAAGACACTCGCGCCAGCAGCGGGTTCAACTTTCGCATGACAGAGATGCAGGGTGCAGTCGGCTTGGCCCAGTTGAAAAAACTTTCAACGGTTGTTTCGGCACAACGCAAAAATCGAGACGCAATGTGGGCGGCAATCAAGATTTTGCCGGGCATAGTTGCCCGCGAAGTGCCTGCTGGTTCCTATGAAACAGCAGACGCACTGGTCTTCAGTGTTAAAGACAATGCAACCGCTAGGCAGTGTCGAGATGCACTTGTTGCTGAAGGTTTGTCGACGAAAATTCTGCCAGAGGCCGTGACTTGGCATTTTGCAGGCACATGGACTCACATGCCAGAACTCGTTGCCCGTCATGGAGGCGACTTGTCGAAAGCGTTTTCGAGTTCGAGCGCCAGACTCGAGTGCGCAGTGTCGCTACCAGTAGTCGTGAAAATGGATGAAGCCGTGCCCGCAAGATTGCACAAAGCACTATCGAAAGTTTTGCGGTAACAATTATGGCTCAACCAGTGATTTCAGTCGTGATTGCGGCCTACAACCAAGAGAAATACATTTCGCGATGTCTGCGGTCGCTGATTTCGCAGACCATCGCCCGCGACAAGTTCGAGATCGTTGTCAT
>CAMBWL010000011.1 GCA_945871625.1 Bifidobacterium breve | reverse complement strand
CGCTGGTCAAGGTCGCCAACTTCGATTCCGTTAGAAAATCGCACACGGTATCTCAACCAGTTGAAACCGTTGGCCAGAATAACCTTGCCTTCACTGCCGACCGGAACCCCAGTCAGTTCAACCGTTGATCGCACCGTGTCACCCATGCTGAGGTCAATTTGATTGGCATGCGGATTCGCGAGGGCGTGAGGTTTCCAGCCCTGTGGGGCAGAAGAGGATTCATTTGCATTCGTAGTCATTGCCATAGTCATAGTTTGCCACAGATACACTGCTCGGCACTGTGAAAACGACACTCGAAGCCCTCGAAGGCAACAAAATCAAACTTTCTATTGAAGTAGAAGAGACTGAATTTGATCGTTATCTTGACGGCGCTTTCCGTAAGATCTCGACGCAGATCCGCATTCCCGGCTTTCGTCAAGGTAAGGCACCGCGCCAATTAATCGAGGCGCAAATCGGTATAGAGGCGGCTCGCTCACAGGCCATTGAGGACGCAATTCCGGCGTCGTTGGCACTTGCGGTTCGTGAACACGACCTCGACATCATTGCCACCCCCGAGGTGAATCTCACGAGCGGACAAGAAAATGGCAACGTCGTATTCGACGCAACATGTGAAATTCGCCCAGTTGTGAAAATTGCTGGTTACAAGAAATTGAAAGTCGAGATGCCATCGCTCGTTGCTACCGACGACGATATTGAAGAAGTTGTCAAATACGAGCGCAAGCGCCACGCGACTCTTGCTGATGTAGACCGCGTAGCCCAAGTTGATGATCAGGTGACCCTCGACCTTGTTGGTTCGCGCAATGGTGAGCCACTGCCAGGTCTCAATGTCGACGACTGGCTTTACGAAGTCGGTCGCGGTTGGGTCGCCGAAGATTTCGACAAGCAAATCATTGGCGCCAAGACGGGTCAGAAACTTGAGTTCTCGTCGATTCCTTCGGGCATGACAGAGGTCGCCGACTTTGTGGTGACGATAAAAAAAATTCAAGAACAAGTGTTGCCAGAACTCACAGACGAGTGGGTGGCCGAACATCTTGCCGAACACGACACGATCGAAGCCTGGAAGTCCGCAGCGCGAACACGAATCGAAGATTCACGCCTGAATCAAGTTCGCAATACTGTGGTTGAAAAAACGACGGCGGCGCTTGCTGCTCTGTTGGAGATTGAAGCACCAGAAGCGATGGTCACGAGTGACTTGCGTGGTCGCGTGCAGAACACGCTCAAACAATTTGAGTCACAAGGAATTTCGATGGAGCAGTGGCTTTCTGTCACTCAGCAGACAGCCGAGCAATTCGTCGACGCACTCAAAGAGCAGTCTGTGCTGGCGACAAAAGTCGATATCGCGTTGCGCGCCGTTGCCGTCGCCGAAAGCCTTGAAGCCAGCGAAGAAGACCTCGAACGGCAGTTCGATCGCATCGCCGCGCAACTCAAGAAGAAACCAGCGGCAATTCGCAAGGCATATGACAAAAATGACGCCATCGTCGATTTGAAAGCGCAGATCGCGAAGTCGAAGGCAATTGACTGGTTGCTGCACAATGCCAAATTCGTTGACGACAAAGGCAACCCAATTGACAACGAAACTATTTTGGGTGAACACAGTCACGATGACGTAGAGCATGCAGTTGTTGAAGAGGATCAAGAGCACAAGCAGTAAGACTTGATAAATACGGCTTGTTATTGTCCGCAAAAACCCAGGGTTACGAACTAGCGTTGTTAGCAATAAATAAAAGCATCAAAACCTGGTGCTTGAGTTTCATAGTTTGACGAGAGGTATTTTTCGTGGATTTTGTTCGCAATTATTATGTTCCCAACGTCACTGAGCAAACCAGCCGTGGCGAGCGTGTCTACGACCTTTACAGTCGCCTGCTCAAAGAGAACATCATCATTCTCGGCACACCGATCGACGACACGATCGCCAATCTTGTTTGTGCACAGTTGATTCACCTTGAGAGTGAAAACCCGGACAAAGACATCAACATCTATATCAACAGCCCTGGTGGCGACATCTCGGCGTTGTTTGCTATTTACGACACGATGCAATTCATCAAGAACGACATCGCGACTATTTGTTTAGGTCAAGCCGCGTCGGCTGCCGCGGTGCTTCTTGCCGCCGGAACAAAAGGGAAGCGCTTGGCACTGCCGCACTCGAGAGTCTTGTTGCACCAGCCCTATGCGCAAGTTGGCTATTCGCAAGTCACAGATCTTGAATTGGCTGCCCGCGAAATTTTACGGATGCGTGACATTCTGGAAGAGATTCTCGCAAACCACACTGGGCAACCAATCGAGCGAATTCATAAAGACACGGATCGTGATTTCGTGATGGAAGCGGGGGCAGCCAAAGAGTACGGCATCATTGATGAAGTGATTTCGACTCGGGCCTTTGCCGATCGTTCTGGACCTATTCGTTGAAAGCTGAAACGAGGAGCTAATGGCCAAGTTCGGAGATTCGGTAGAACTCGTAAAGTGTTCGTTCTGCGGTAAGTCGCAAAAACAAGTCACGAAGTTGATCGCCGGCCCCGGCGTCTATGTATGCAACGAGTGCATTGATCTTTGCAACGTAATCATTGACGAAGAAAATACCGAACAGATAGAAGCCAGTCTCGAGAAACTTCCAAATCCGCGTGAGATTCGCGCTTTTCTAGATGACTATGTGGTGGGGCAAGATGTCGCCAAGAAAGTATTGGCGGTCGCCGTATTCAATCACTATCGCCGAATTCAGTACAAGCAAAACGCTTCATCCCGTCGCGACGACATTGAATTGTCGAAGAGCAATATCTTGCTGCTCGGACCAACCGGTTGCGGCAAAACCCATATGGCGCAAACCTTGGCGAAGTTGCTCAATGTGCCGTTTGCTATTGCGGACGCCACAGCATTGACAGAGGCCGGGTATGTCGGCGAAGACGTCGAAAACATTTTGCTGTAATTGCTCCAGGCTGCCGATTTTGACGTCAAAAAAGCCGAGTCGGGCATCGTCTACATCGACGAAATCGACAAAGTCGCCCGCAAGAGCGAAAACCCGTCGATCACGCGCGATGTTTCGGGTGAAGGCGTGCAGCAGGCGTTGTTGAAAATTCTTGAAGGAACCGTTGCCTCAGTACCACCTCAGGGCGGGCGCAAACATCCCCATCAAGAATTTATTCAGATTGACACGACAAATGTGCTGTTCATTTGTGGCGGAGCATTCGCAGGTCTTGACCAGATCATCGCCTCACGAATAGGGCAAAAAGGCGTCGGCTTTCATGCTCAAGTGAAGTCGAAGAAAGACAAAGACCCAGGCGAACTTTTCGCCAAGGTCTTGCCAGAAGACTTGCTTAAGTACGGCATGATCCCAGAGTTCGTTGGTCGACTACCGATGATTGGCGCGGTGCACAGTCTTGATCGATTTGCACTGATCAAAATTCTGACCGAACCAAAAAATGCTCTGCTCAAGCAATATCAAAAGTTTTTTGAATTTGAAGACGTCGAACTCGAGTTTTCTACTGAGGCACTTGAGGCAGTTGCCGATCAAGCCTTGACACGTGGCACGGGTGCACGAGGTCTGCGGGCGATTCTCGAAGAAGTCCTGCTTGAAACGATGTACGACCTGCCAGGGCGCACGGATGTAGCCAAAGTAGTGATTGATCTCAATGCGGTTAACAAAGTTTCGGCACCGACTTTGGTTAATCGAAGCACTCGCGTCACGCGTCAACGGCGCGCCGCCTCATAAAAGATCAAGCTCGTCGTGCAATACGCCGATGCCTTGCGGTATCTCGACGAGCATTCAAATTATGAGCGCACAGGTCGAATCGACTCACCGTCCACGCAAAATATCGAAAAGCTTCTTGATGCAATTGCCAACCCCCAACACTCGTACCGCAGCATTCACATCACGGGTACTAATGGCAAAGGTTCAACCGCTCAAATCATCACCAAGTTGTTGATCAGCCATGGGTTGCGGGTCGGCACCTATTCCAGTCCACACATCAATCGAATCAACGACCGAATCTGTATCAATGGCGAGCCGATAGACGATGATGAATTCGGGCTTCAAATCGGCGCGATTTCGGATCTTGAAATAATTGCTGGCGTTCGACCAAGTTTCTTCGAAATAATGACTGCGGCAATGTTTCGCTGGTTCGCCGATGAGGCCGTGGATGTCGCGGTCATCGAAGTCGGCATGCTTGGGCGTTGGGATGCGACGAATGTCATCAATTCAGACGTAGCGGTAGTCACGAACATTGCACTCGACCACATGGAGTACGCAGGCCCGACAGTTAGTCATATTGCCAGAGAAAAGGCAGGAGTAATCAAGCCCTCGAGCGCTTTGATTCTCGGCGAGACCGACGAAGTTCTGCGCGAAATTTTCTTGGCAGAACCTGCCCGAGCCCGACTGATTCGCGACGAAGACTTTGCCTGTGAAGATAATTTTTTGGCGATCGGTGGGCGCATGATCACGGTGCGCACTCCTCGTGCTAAGTACGAAGATGTTTTAGTGCCACTGCATGGGCAGCATCAAGGAGATAACGCATCGTTGGCAATCTGTGCAGTGGAGGCTTTCTTTGACGACGCGATCAATCGAGAAATTTTGGACCACGGTATGTCGATGGTTTCGATGCCGGGTCGGTTTGAAGTGATGGATCACCGCCCACTTGTAGTTATCGACGGTGCACACAATCCTGCTGGTGCCGAAGTTTGCTCAGAAGTTTTCTTTGCCGACTTTAGTACTCAAGGACGAAAAATTTTGGTTACAGGTGCGTTGGTTAGCCGTAATCCAGAAGATTTGCTTTTGGCATTGCGCGCAATTGATTTTGATGTGGTCATAACTTGCATGCCACCAACTCCAAGAGGTCTCGCGGCCCAAGATATGGCAACTGTTGCGCAAAATATTGGTTGCAACGACGTTCGCGTCGCTGACTCGGTCGAAGAAGCTTGCGAGATGGCGCTTAGAGTTGCACAAACGGATGATGCAGTATTGATCTCAGGCTCTCTATATATCGTCAGCGCAGCACGTGCTTATCTGATGAGTAGAGCCAAGAAATAGTTGTAACGTGCGAGGCAGTCAATAAACCTTTAGCCTGAAGGTATGTCAAATCGCACACTTGTTTTGTTGAAGCCGGATGCCGTCGAGAGAAATTTGGTCGGCGAAATTCTCGGGCGCTTTGAGGCCAAAGGTCTGAATATCGTCGCCATGGAGTTGCGTCTGCTTGATTCAGCGATACTCGCTCGTCACTACGAAGAGCATCAAGGTAAGGGCTTCTACGCCGAGTTGGTTGCTTTCATGTCGCGCGGTCCGGTGGTTGCTTTGGCTCTAGAAGGACCAGAAGACACATGGGAGATCGTCCGGGCAATGATGGGCGCGACGAATCCACGCACTGCTGCGCCGGGTACGATTCGCGGTGACCTTGGCACGGTTTTCACCGAAAATCTGGTGCACGGTAGTGACTCGGCCGCATCTGCCGCACGTGAACTTGAAATATTCTTCCCCGGCTTTGCAAAGAGAACTTCATAAAGATGGCGGGGAGTAATCCTCTTTCGATGGGTCGCGACATCGCGGTTGACTTGGGCACAGCCAACACACTTGTTTATGTCAAAGGCCAGGGCTTGGTGCTCAACGAACCTTCGATGGTTGCGGTTGATACTCGCAGTGGTCAAGTCGTCGCCGTCGGACATGAGGCAAAAAGAATGTGGGGTCGCGCGCCAAGGAACATCCGATTGGTTCGTCCACTAAAAGATGGTGTGATTGCAGATTTTGACGTTTGTGAGCAAATGCTCAAGCAATTTTTGCAACGAGTCTCGACGAGTCGATGGAGCAAACCACGAGTAATTGTTGCCGTGCCCTCCGAGGTTACGGGTGTTGAGCGCCGCGCGGTTCAAGATGCTGCAGAGTTCGCTGGTGCGCGCCGACCGGTTTATATCATTGAAGAATCGATGGCAGCCGCGATTGGAGCGGGTCTTCCAGTTCACGAACCAAGCGCAAACTTGATTGTCGACATTGGCGGTGGCACGACGGAAGTCGCCGTAATTTCGCTTGGTGGCATCGTGACAGCCAACTCTGTGCGAGTTGGTGGCGATGAACTGAATGAGGTGATCGTCAGATTGTTTAAGGATGATTTTGATCTTGATATTGGTGTCAATACTGCAGAGGAAGTGAAAATTCAGCTGGGCTCTGCATGGCCACTTGAACAAGAAATCGTCGGAGATGTTGGCGGACGTGATTCAAAAACAGGTCTACCGCGCACACAGGCGGTCACTACAGAGCAAGTACGTGAGGCTCTTGACGAAACAGTTTTAAAAATTATTGATGCGATAAAAAAGACCCTTGAGCGAACGCCTCCAGAACTTGCTGCCGACGTAATTAGTCACGGTTTGGTTTTGGCTGGTGGTGGGGCACTGCTCGCCGGACTTTCAGAAAGAGTCACCCACGAAACTGGTATTCAGGCCTATGTCGCGCCAGAGCCGCTACTTGCCGTGGTTCTTGGTGCGGGTATGACACTCGAAAATCTTGAGGCGATTAAGGGCTTGACAGTTCAAAGCGAATTTTCTTAGGGAAGAGTCGTTAACTAGTGGCAGCAAGTCAATCAACTAGAAGACGAGCAATAATCTTGCTGATTCTTTCCTCAATAATTTTGATCACGCTTGACTTGCAAAACTCCTCATCGGTTTCAAGTTTGCGTTCGGTCTTCGGTGTGGTTTTTCGACCAGTTGAAAGTACCAGTCGAGTAGTAACTCGACCGATTAGCAATGCCTGGCACGGGATTTTTGACTACAACGATGTTCTTGACGAAAACGATCGTCTGCGCGAAAAAGTGGCCCAGCAAGAAGGTGCGACAATCGCCGCCGCTGCGTCGGTGCGACTTGCCCAAGAGCTGCTCGCGCTCAATGGTTTGCCGACTTTGGCGGGTATCAACGCCGTGACTACTCAGGTAATTGGTGACTCTCCAACAAATTTTGCGCAGACAGTCGAGATCAATCAAGGCAGCGAAAGTGGAATTCGTGTTGGCATGCCCGTGCTTAACGCCGCAGGTCTTGTCGGCAAGATCACCAAGGTTTACGGTGATCGCGCCATTGTGATGTTGATTACCGATCCAGACTTCGCGTTGTCGATCAAAGTGGTTAACTCTCCGCGTCCGGCAATGACAACGACGACTATCGCGCGCAGCAATAGCGCGACGCCTTCACCCGTCGTGCCGCTAGAACCAGACCAGATACTCGACAGTTCTGTCTCGACCACGACGACCACGACCACGACAACAATTGCGGGGTTCACCCCATCGGTTACAACTTTGCCCGCGACACCTTCAGGAGTTTCGTCGATTACCGTGCCATTGGCAAGCGATCTTGCCGTTCGTGAAACTGGGGTTATTGAGGGACGAGGACCTGGTCGACAGCCGACCGTACGATTCATCGACAATTCGTTGCGCTTCGGGGATATCAAAGTGGGCGTGCCGATCGTGACGGCAGGTGGTTCACGAAGTTTGTCACCACCAGACATCTTGGTCGGAAGTGTGTCTCGAGTCGTCGAGCGACTTGGCTCTGCCGGTCCATTGCTTGAAATCGAACTAGTTGCCGATTTAACGAACCTTTCCTTTTTGAGGGTGCTGTTGTATCAGCCGATTACTGAAAAAGTCACACCATGATTCGATTACTAACATTCATCTCGAGTCGCTGGACACGTCTTGTGCTTGTGCTGTTGATAATTCAGTCTTTGCAGACGACATTATTTTCTGACCTTCGACCATTCGGGGTGGCGGCACAGACAGTTCTGTTGTTTGTTGTGGTCGCTGGGTCGCTTTATGGATCGGCGATCGGCGCATTGACCGGGCTGATCGCAGGCATGATGTTTGACATGATTTTGCCCACACCAGTTGGGTTGAGTTCTCTGACATTGGGTCTAGCAGGCGCAACCGCCGGTCTCTTGATCTATTTCTTTAACGAGCCAACTTGGTGGATGAGACTCATCGCAGTTGCCGTGGCTTCGGTGCTTGGCGAAATTTATTTTCCGATGGCCCAATCTGTCGTCGGTTTAGACGGATGGTTGGAGTTGCGTGTGATCAAAGTTGCACTAATCGTCGCAATTTGTAATTTGATTATTTCACCGCTGGCGATAGTCGTTTGTCGTTGGACGTTGAGCGAAAGAAAAACGGCCGTTTGATGTCGATGCGAAAATCTGAGAGCGTTCCAAAACGACTACTCGCACTCGGAATTGTCGCGATTGTCTTGTTTGGTGCTCTTTCGTCTCGGATGTGGTACTTGCAAGCAGTCGGCTCTCGAGATGTAGAAGAAGTTATCGGCAAGGTGCGCACGCGAACAATCAAACTCATACCCGAACGAGGCAGAATTTTTGATTCAGCAGGTCGCGTGATGGCCGACAATAAACGAACTCTTGTCGTAACGATAGATCGAGATGTGGTCCGCAAACCCGCCGAAAGGCTGGCCATGGCTCAGCGACTTTCTGGGCCGCTGAACGTGCCGATCGAAACTTTGCTCGAGCGAATGCAAGACGAGCGTTATGGGCCTTTTGAGTCGATCCCATTGCGTGAAGATGTCTCAGAAGATACAGCCCTGTTTTTGATAGAACGCGTCGAGGATTACCGAGGCATTTTCGTGCGAGAAGAGTGGCGTAGAAGTTATCCATATGGTGCATTAGCCGGTCATGTCTTGGGCTATCTCGGCGCAATTCTTAAAGGCAATCTGGCCTATTACAAGTCGCTGGGTTATGACCCGAATGAGCGCGTTGGCCAATACGGGGTAGAAGAGGCCTATGAAACGGCGTTGCGCGGTAAGCCAGGTTTCATTCGCTATGAAGTAGATGCTGTCGGCAAAATTCTCGGTTTGATTGAGCGCGTTGAACCAATTGCCGGAAACGACCTGCAACTCTCGATCGATCTGACGGTGCAGCAGTTCGCCGAACAAGCACTCGAAACACAGTTGTTGGTTCGACAACGAGTTGAGGCGGGTCAAGTTCGCTTGCCAGACGGCACTTTAGACCCGCTGTATCCAGAAGTTAATTTCTACAAGGCTCCAGCCGGCTCGGTGGTTGTTATGAATCACAACTCGGGACGGGTGATCGCGATGGCGAGTTATCCGCGTTTTGATGTGCGCTGGTTCGGAGGTGGGTTGCCTAAAGATAAGTTTTCACAACTGTTTCCACAAACCGATGATCCAGACAAATCAATTTTGGTGAACCGTGCGATTTCTGGTCGATATAACGTGGGTTCTTCGTTCAAGCCACTCGTTGCGTATGCGGCACTGAATACTGGCCAGCTACCTGGGGCAGATGAATACACCTTTGACGACCGTGGCACGTATAAGTTGCAGAGCATTCCTGAAGACAGATGTCAACAGGGCGTTAAGTGTGTCTTTAGAAATTCAATTTGTCGGGCCACAGGTGCCCCATGCCGCTACGGCACAGTTGATGTCGAATCAGCGCTTGCAGTTTCGAGCGACACGTTTTTCTACAAAATCGGGGAACAGATTCTCACAGAGCGCGGATACGCGCCGATTCTCGAAAATGAAGTTCGACAGTTCGGACTTGGGTCGCCGACAAATATCGACTTGCCCTACGAATATGCGGGCACTATTCCGAGTAAAGCGTTAAAAAAACGTCTCGCAGATATTGGCGCGATTTCTCAAGAGTCGGGTGAGGCTTATTATGTCGGTGACCAAGTACTTTTCTCGATCGGTCAAGGTTTGCTCTCGGTGACGCCGTTGCAGATGACCCAGGCATTTGCGGTAATCGCCAACGGTGGGAGGGTTTATGAACCAAAGGTAGGGTTCGCATTACTTGCCCCTGGTACCCGTGATTCGCGGCCGGGAATTGTTGATTTTGGGTCAACAGAAGTTGTTAAACGACTCGTTTCGATCAAGCCGACGAGACGCATAAGCATGACCTCTGCAATTCGCACCCCGATCGTCAAGGGAATGGCCAGAGTAATCACGGGACCCGGCGTAAATTTTGACTACTACCACAAAGCGACCGGAGAAAATATTTTTCGCGGTTACAACTATGGAAAATTGCCGATTGCTGGCAAGACTGGTACTGCTCAGGGCTTGGGAAACTTGCCGTGGAATGACTCGTCAGCCTTCGGCGCTTTTAGTTTGGACGGTTCTCAGCCATACACGGTTTATGCATATCTCGAAAAGGCCGGCTATGGATCGCAAGCCGCAGCCCCAGTGGTCAAATGCCTCTTCACCGCACTCGCTGGCGACTATCGATACGACCAAGTTCTGCCGGCCGATCCGTTAGATAAGGCGAGTTTTGCAGTAGCGCCGACTTCATCTTTGCGCAACCCGCTATGTCTTGTCGGCGGAGCGTCGGATACCCGCGAGTAATCATGGCTCGTTTCTTGCCTAAAATTTCGTTGCCAAAGTGGATGGGCACGAGTTACGACGTTTTGTCCGTCTGGAAGAACATCGACATTGTGTTGTTGATTGCTGTGTTGGCGCAAAGTGTGATCGGTGCATTCACGGTCTATTCAGCAACAAGACAACGATTGCTCGATCAGGGATTTGATCAATATTTTTATGTGCAGCGACAAGTGTTATTCGTGATCGTCGCCGCAGTAGTCGTAGTGGTAATTATGGCTGTCGGTCACGAGTGGATTCGTGAGCGGGCAGTCTTTTGGTATATCAGTTCAAGTGTTTTGTTGATTTTGGTATTGGTGGCGGGCGCAGTGCGTCGTGGAGCCAGACTTTCTTTCGACCTTGGTCCAATTTCGGTGCAGCCTGCTGAGTTGATGAAAGTTGCGGTGATAATTTTGATAGCGGCATACACAGCCGATGCGGCGTACGACAAAATTGACTACCACCAGTTTTCAGTTTCGTTGCTCACGCTTGGCTTTCCAGTTGTTTTAATTTTGATCCAGCCAGACTTGGGTTCGGCGACAGTCGTGGTTTCTGGCGTGGCGGGCGTGCTGTGGATGGCTGGCGCCAAGCGACGATACATCGCCCTGATCACAGTGCTGACGATTGTCTCGGCAGGTGCAGTCGCGTGGGCTGGCATAGTTGATCGCTATCAGTTGCGACGTTTTGAAGCATTTTTTAATCAAGATTCAAACGAAAAAGATCTCCAACAAATCGTTTTGCAGGTTCGTTTCGCCAAGCGTGCTGTATCCAGTGGTGGTTTTTTCGGAAAGGGTTATCTGCAGGGTCCGCTGACGAACGGCAAATACATCCCTGTTCAATTCAGCGACTTTCCGTTTTCGGCGATCGGCGAGCAATTCGGAATGATTGGTGGGTTCGTCGTTCTTGCGCTGTTTGTGGTGATTCTTTGGCGTCTCTGGACTATTTCACGAATTGCGCGGACCAGATTCGATCAGTTGTTGGTCGGCGGTATTTTCGCGCTGCTGTTGTTTCAGATTTTTCAAAACATCGGTATGACCCTCGGCCTCACCCCGGTGAGCGGCCTGCCACTACCTTTCATCTCATATGGTGGTTCACACCTTGTCGCGAGTGCGTTACTTATCGGTCTAGCCCAGAGCATTTATATGCGCCGCCTGCGCTGATTTGAGTCCGTCTTTAATCTTGCCTCACGGGGTAGCCTGAAGGTACGGAGCGCGAGCTCCAAACATTCGATTTTCGCGAAGAAGGTGCGCTCAGTCTCCTGAGTTAGCCCTAACCGCGATTGACGAACTTGTGTTTCTCAGTTCGTTTGACAGGTTTAGAAGGATTAGTTAATGAGTTCCCCAGAGTTACCAGAGCATCCACGTGAAGGTCGTTTAGTCTCGCCCGAGGCTGCAGAGTCGGCGCTTGTTCGCAAACCCCAAATCGGTGACACGCGACCCGCACCATTCGTTGCGCCGTCGGTTGCACAACCGAACGTAGATTCGGCCGATGCCAAGTCAGATTCGAGTCGGGGTTCGCGAAAGTCTGACAAGACAGACCGCGGCGAGAAGTCGGGCAAAGGTGGTCGCAACCGTCGCGGGGGCCGTAATCGCCGTCGTCGAGGTGATCGTCAAGACCGAGATAGTGGGCGCGCGACAAAGCAGTCAGTAATTGAGACAGACGCCGAGTTGATCGAGCGTCGCCGTGGCAAAGAGCGCAACGGTCGACCATTGGGTCGATACATGATGTGCGTTCAGGTACGCAAAGACTTCACACAAGTTGCGATGCTTGAGGGGCGCAGCCTGATTGAGCACTATGTCAGTCGTCCGGCAGATGATGCCGACCAGATTCATGGCAACATCTATTTAGGTCGTGTGCAAAATGTGCTTCCAGGAATGGAGGCTGCGTTCGTCGACATCGGCACGCCGAAGAATGCCGTTCTTTATCGCGGTGACGTTCAATTCGACAAAGAAGATGTCGTCGAACAGGGCCCCGAGCCGCGAATCGAGCATGTCTTGCAGTCGCGCCAGTTGATTTTGTGTCAGGTCACGAAAAATCCGATCGGAGCAAAGGGTGGTCGACTGACTCAAGAAGTTTCGCTGCCTGGTCGATTTGTTGTTTTGATCCCTGATTCGCGCACTTACGGCATCTCGAAGCGTTTACCCGAAGACGAGCGTCGTCGTTTGCGCACAGTTTTGGATCGCGTAAAACCAGAAGAGCATGGCGTCATCGTCAGAACCGCGGCCGAGAACGCCACCGAACACGAGCTTCAGACTGACATGTCGCGACTGCTCGAACTTTGGGAAGAGATTAAAGATCGTTCAAAAAAGGCGAGTGGACCGACACTGCTTTATCGTGAGCCTTCGCTTGCCGTGCGAGTTATCCGCGAAGAATTCAGCAGCGATTATCGTGGCATCATTCTCGACGACAGAGAATTGTTCGAAGAAGTGAGTCAATATATTGGCGACTTCAACCCAGAATTTTTGGATCGCATTGAATTTCACGACACCAAGGTTGAAGGTTTGTCGTTGTTCGAAAAGCAGCACGTGCATGAGCAGATTCATAAGGCACTTGACATCAAGGTTTGGTTGCCGTCGGGTGGTTCGTTGGTAATTGAACACACCGAGGCGCTGACCGTAATCGACGTCAACACCGGCAAAAATATCGGCAAGACGAGTCTTGAAGAAACAGTGTTCAATAACAATCTTGAAGCCGCTGACGAAATCGCCCGACAGTTGCGACTGCGTGACATTGGCGGCATCATTGTTATCGACTTCATCGACATGGAGATTCGTGAGAACCGACGCAAAGTTCTCGAGCGTTTCAAAGACGCTCTTTCTCGCGACAAAACTCGTACTCAAGTATTTGAGATCTCAGACCTGGGTCTTGTCGAGATGACACGCAAGCGCATTGGTGAGGGTCTACTGACAAATTTTGCCGATACTTGCCCAACTTGTGAGGGTCGAGGAATCATGGTCGACCACTCGATGCTCGACTAAATTTGTGCGATTTCTCCGAGATTCTCGTCATCGATCCACGTTGATTTATCAAACCCACAGATAGGCTCTGAGTTCAATATGTACGCGATTATTGCCTCCGGTGGAAAACAAGAAAAAGTGGCCAAAGGTCAGCAAGTTCAGGTTGAACTTCTTGGCGCGGCGACTGGTTCTGAAGTTTCGTTCACACCAGTGATGCTCGTAGACGGTGAGACAGTTCTTGCCACGCCTGCGCAACTTGCGAAGGTTTCGGTCAAGGGCAAAGTTTTGGGCGAAGTCGCCGGCGACAAGATTGACGGGTTCATGTATAAGCGTCGCACCAACCAACGTCGTCGCTTCGGCCATCGTCAGCGTTATAGCCTTGTTGAAATTACCTCGATTGCGAAAGGCTGATTCATGTCAAAAACCAAAGGTGGCGGTTCTACTAGGAACGGTAGAGATTCAAATGCCCAGCGACTTGGCGTAAAAGTGTTCGACGGCACGCTGATCAATGCCGGCACAATTTTGATTCGTCAGCGTGGCACGAAGGTTCACCCTGGCAAAAATGTTGGCAAGGGTAGCGACGACACATTGTTCGCTCTTGTCAACGGCAACGTCAAGTTTGCCGAGCGTCGTGGCCGCAAGGTCGTTGACGTCAATCCAGCGACGAACTAGTTAGTTTTAAGCGGCGAGTGCCGTGCGCAGTAGCGAGATAAATTTCTCGCGGTCGACGCGTAAAACTACTCGACAGTTGTTGCGGTCGTTGATGATGCCTAATTGGTCGACAATTGTTTGCCCGCGTGTCTCGCCGAAGCCGAGATTGACACGCACATGTTTTTGAATTTCTGAAGTGACGATTTTCGGGTCAAGGGCGACCGCCATCGCGATTGGGTCTGGCAAATCGAAACCCTCGAGTTTTGTTTCGGTACGACAGAACTCGCGCACCTGGCGTTGAATCGCCATTGCAAACTTGCCGAGTTCGCTTACGGCGCCAAGTTCATGGGCGAGTTGGTCAGAGATCACAGCATCAGCAACCGAAACATCCCAGCCAACCATCTCGAGGGGTAAGTCAGAGTCGAACACGATGCGAGCCGCCTCGGGGTCGGCCCAAACGTTGAACTCGGAAGCGGCAGTGACATTGCCGGGTAATACACCGGTGCCTCCCATGATTATGCAACGCCGCACCATCTTGGCAAATTGCGGCTCGATCGACAGGGCGAGCGCGATGTTCGTTAGTGGCCCCAATGTGACGAGGTCAATTTCGTTTGGCGCAGATCGAAATGTGTCGATCATTTGACTGATCGCTTGTGTCGACGTTGGTTTGCGACCAACAAGGTTTAGCCCGATGTCGCCCATGCCATCTGTGCCGTGCACATTTTGTGCCGAAGACAAACTTCGCACGAGCGGTTGATGTGCGCCGACATGCACCGGTGTTT
>CAMBWL010000010.1 GCA_945871625.1 Bifidobacterium breve | reverse complement strand
ATATGTAGTCCAGCATCCAGACACATTTCAGTATGGATCTCTACGATTTCGCGACCCATTACGCGACCTGCGCCGACGCCGCAGTAATAGGGCCCCTGAGGTGCCGGTTCGCCAGAAAGTTCTGGAAAACCGAATGGTCGACCATTGAGACGCATCATCGTGTACTCCTGCTCGATGCCGTAAATCATTTTTTCATCGGCGTAACGCTTGGCAGTTTCTGCACAACGCGCGCGCGTGTTTGTCGGGTGCGGTTTGCCGGTGGAGGCGACCATTACTTCGCACATCACGAGAATGTTCTTTCCGCCACGAATCGGATCTTTGCAACTGAAGACCGGATTCAAAATACAGTCTGATGCTTCGCCGGTTGCCTGACTTGTGGATGAACCGTCGAAGCCCCAAATTGGAAGGGCCTTGCTACCGTTCTCAATGATTTTTGTTTTTGAACGCAACGTCGGTGTTGGTGTAACGCCATCAACCCAGATGTACTCAGCCTGATATGCCATTAAATTTCCTCTCATCGAAAATTCGCTCCATAGCGAATTGGTACCAACAGTTTTGCCGATCGGCGTTTCTCAGCCGTTGCCCGTGTGTAAACGGCGTGTGAAGTTTTGTCTAGATAGCCTGAAACTGTGCCGAATTTCGTGGATATTCGCGTTGGGCTTGCCCAAATCAACCCGACCGTCGGTTCATTGGCAACCAATGCATCGAAAATCCTCGACTTTTATAATCAGGCAGTGGTCGCTGGCTGCGATGTGGTGGCCTTTCCCGAATTGTCAATTACCGGTTATCCACCCGAAGACCTCGTTTTAAAAGATGGATTCGTATCCGAGAACCAAATGGTTCTCGCAGAAATTCTAAAAGCCGTCGGCGAGACTGTTGCTGTTGTCGGTTTCGTTGACAGCGAAAAAGACACGGACAAAATTTACAACGCCGCTGCGGTTTGTCAGAATGGGAAAATAATTGGTGTCTATCGAAAACATCTTCTGCCCAACTACGACGTTTTTGATGAGCAGAGATATTTCACCCCGGGGGTTCATAATCCTTTATTCACGATCAAAGGTGCTTGTGTCGGCGTAACGATTTGTGAAGACATCTGGAACCCATCCGGCCCAGTTTCGGTGCAGGCGTCTTTGGGCGCCGTATTAAATTTGAATATCAACGGTTCACCTTTTCATGCCGGCAAAATTGGTTCGCGCCGAGAAATGCTGAGTTCGCGTGCGCGTGATGGTGAGTGCGTGGTTGCCTATGTCAACCAAGTCGGTGGGCAAGATGAACTCGTGTTCGATGGTGGCTCAATGATCTTGGCCGCCGATGGCACACTTGTCGCTACCGCGGCACAGTTTGTCGAAGAGTTGTTGATTTGTGATTTGGTACTACCAAAGTCAAAGTCGGTGCCGGCGCCACAACAGTCGCGTGGTCAAATTGCCGAGCCACTCGACGAGGACGCCCAGATTTTTGCCGCACTCGTTTTGGGCACGCGAGATTATGTGCAGAAAAATGGCTTCACAGATGTCGTAATTGGTTTGTCAGGCGGGGTTGACTCGGCTTTGGTCGCCACCGTCGCGACCCAAGCACTTGGTTCTGAACATGTCCATGGCGTGGCGATGCCATCTAGATATTCATCGGAGGGTTCAATTTCTGATGCCGAGTTGTTGGCACGAAATTTAGGAATCGATATTCAAACAATTTCGATCGAACCGGCTTTTAGCGCGTACCTCAATTCGCTTGAGCCAAGTTTCGACGGTCGTAAGGCAGATTTAACCGAAGAGAACTTGCAGAGCAGAGTTCGTGGCACAACTTTAATGGCGCTTTCCAACAAATTTGGGTGGATGGTTTTGACAACCGGCAACAAGAGTGAAACTGCGGTCGGCTATTTCACCATGTACGGAGATTCGGTGGGTGGTTATGCGGTGATTAAGGACCTCTTTAAATTGAAGGTTTACGAGATTTGCGCGTATGTCAATCAGCAAAGTTCTCACGATGTGATTCCACAATCAATTATCCAAAAAGCCCCATCGGCCGAGTTGCGACCAGACCAACGCGACGATCAGAGTCTTCCACCGTATGAATTGTTGGATCCGATACTTGAGTTGTATGTCGAGCAGGATAAAACGGCTCGAGAGATTATTGCACTCGGTCACGATTCAGCCATAGTAAAGCGCATCGCGCGACTCGTGGACATGAACGAATACAAACGTCGTCAAGGAGCACCTGGTGTGCGCATCAGCACCAAGGCCTTCGGCAAAGATCGCCGTTTGCCGATCACGAACAAGTATGCCGGTTAGTAAACAAGACTGATTTAGTCGTGCGCCAGACCACCGCGACGGTGATACATATATATAAATAGTGTGGCAACACCGGCACTGACTGCACCGATAAGCGATGGCAAGGCGATTCCGCCACTTGATTCGTATGCTCGCGTTGCCACAAGACTCATCACGCTGCGACCTAAGGTGCCAGCCCCGATTACGAGACCAAGGCCACTGCCTGGTCGCTTCGGCACGAGATGCGTAGCCAGAGGCAACATGCTTACAACGGCGAACTCAAAACCCAAGATGTAAATCAAGAGTGCCGCGAGTCCAAGTATCAAATTTTGTGAGACGAACCAGAGCGCGAGCCCACCCGGAACCATGATTAGACACCCGATGGCGATGCTTTTTTCTTTCCCCCAACTATCTGTTTTGCTGGCGCTGGTGATCGATGCATAAAGTTCGACGATCCCGAAACTAAAACCGACTGCGGCAATGCCAATAGCACCAAATCCAAATTGATCATCAAGCCAAGCCCCAAAAGTTATAAAGATGCATTGGCTTGCGCACATCGTTGCGAACATCGTGGCCACGACCAGCCAGCCGCGACCACTAAGTCGAATTCCATCGTCGGCCACTCGTGACGAAACTTCATGCGCTTCTGACTTAATGCGCGAGGCAATAAACAGCAGCGAAACGGCGGTTCCGCAGACACCGGCTAAAAAACCTGCTCGCCAAGAACTGAGTGCAGTTATGACTCCCATCAACGAAACACCCAATAAAAGCCCGAGTGCCCAAGAAATTTCGGTGATTCCGATGTACCGCCCACGTTTTTCGTAAGGAACATGGTCCGTGATCCAGCCAGCCATTCCGAGGTCGAAAAAGTTCTTTGTAATGCTGATTAATGTCACGCCGATTGTGAACACAAAAATATTTGGTGAGACTGCAGCGAGAAGGGCGCCGACTCCGATACCAAAAAGACCAGCAAGCATTGCTGCGCGACGCGAAAGGTGGTCGATAAACCGACCGATAAACGGCGACAACAAGCCCGAAAGTTCAGAAATTGTGAGAGCGACACCTATTTCAGAAAGTGAGATGTCAAAACCTTTGGCAATAATCGCTACGAACGGGGGCGTAAATCGGTAGCAGGCATTGGTTGTCAGTCGGCTTGCGGTAAGAAGCGTTATGTTCCTCTTGACGATCGGCGAGAACGAATCATCTAGCCAACGACTTAGCACGAGGCTCAACGCTACAACTACTTGCTAGAGCGAGTCGGTTGAGTTCAATTCTCCTAGTACCGCGACTAATCGACCAGCGCGCAGTTTGTTGTGGGCGTCAATCTCGAACCAACTACCACCAAGATTTTCTAGGCGGTTGTCTGAGACGTTTAATTCTCTTCGAAGTGTTCTGATCACACCACTGTGGCTGATGATTAAGGCCTGACCACCCCTGCATTTGTCGGCGATGTCAATAAAAGATTGTGTCACTCGCTGCACGACGCTGATATTTGATTCAAAACCGTCGGGTTGTCGCCGCGAGTTCAGAAATCCTGGCCAACCAGCCTCGATCTCTGCAACTGTCAAACCCTGCCATGGACCAACATTCGATTCTTTGAGACGGTCGTCAACGTGCACATCGCCAGCGTTCAAATGTTGGGCGATAACTTCTGCCGTCCGTCGGGCCCGTTGCAACGTGCTTGTGGCGATCAAATCGAATGAGCCAAGTTTTAGTGCGGCTTGTTTGGCTTGAATGATTCCCTGCTCTGTGAGTTGGATGTCGGCTTGACCTTGCCATCGTCCTTCTGCGTTCCATTCGCTTTGGCCGTGGCGTAAAACGAGTAGCCGAGTTTTAGTCTCGTTTGCTTGCAGTTTTTCAGACACCAAAGGCAGGGTAGTGGCTTGGGTACGCTGACTGCATGGCGCGTTTGAGACTTTTCGCCTCGGCTCGACAAGTTGCGGGGACTTCCAGCCAAGAAATTCCGGGTGGCACCGTTGATGAAGTTCTGCAAACTGCCGGCGAGCGATTTGGGGCAGACTTTGTTGCTGTAATGGCAACTTGTCGAGTTTGGTTAAACGGCGAAGAAGCAGTTGGCACCGCCATGGTCAGTGACGCCGATGAAGTGGCATTGTTGCCACCGGTTTCAGGTGGATGAATTTAGGAACTTAAATGACTGATGTTGCAAACCCAAGTGCGATGACGACTGCCGAGTTGCGCAGCGCGCGCGCGGCGTTACAGATGCAAGAAGACGTCATTTCTTTTGTGCGTCGAATGGCCCAAGGGCGTTGTGACTTGGCACGCGATGAGCAGCGCCGTCGCACCGATGGCACGCCAGCATCCGGCATGAGTGTCGCGGATATTACGAATGTTTTTGGGCAAGAGCATGGTGGCGGATCATCGCGCCCACCACGCGAGACAAACATTTCAGCAGAACATCCCTTGGTAGTGGAGCTCGAAAAACTCTGCGAACGCGTTGGCTTTGGTGAGTTACGCACCCTCGCCGACGATGCACTGGACGAAGCGGTCAGACAAATTGAAAAGTTCGAACTGGCACGCTCAGCCGAACGAAAAAATTTCTTCGCCAAGATTGACGCCTTGACTTCTGAGTTGGTCAAGCGATATAAAGACGGCGGTGCCGACGTCGACTCGCTGTTAACCGACTAGACCAAGATCACATCGCTACGACCAGAGGTAAAACCCGACTAGAACGATAGGGTTTGGGAACAGATGCAACGTGTCGCGATTATCTCGATGCACACCTCACCCTTGGCCCAGCCAGGTGTCGGTGATGGCGGTGGCATGAACGTCTATGTTCGCGAACTTGTTTCGGCGATGGCCCAAAAAGGAATGCAGTGCACGACGTATACGCGTGCCTGGCGCGAAGGGTTGCCGAAGGTTGTAGAAGTTGAACCAAATCATAAAATTGTGCACATTGAAGCTGGTCGTTTCGACCTCTCAAAAGATGAATTGCTCGATGTCGTAGATTTGTTCACACAGCGTGTCGCGGAACATTTGCAGGCATCAGGTGGAACCGACGTATTACACGCCAATTATTGGCTTTCAGGTCTTGTCGGCCATCGACTGAAGCATCAACTTAATTTGCCATTGGTTACAACTTTTCATACTTTGGCGCGGGTCAAAACTTTGGGTGGCGATACAGAGTCGGTGGTTCGCGAAAGAGCAGAACTTGAGATAATTGGTTGCGCCGATGCGATTTGTGTGAGTTGCCCCGAAGAGTTGAGTCAGTTTCGCGCGCTTTACGGTCGGTCGCCTGGCGTCGTGACGGTGGCATCGCCCGGGGTTGCAACTGCATTTTTCTCGCCTGGCGATCGGGCTGGTGCAAGACACGCGCTGGGTTGGGGTGACGAGCCGATGCTGTTGTTCGTTGGTCGCATTCAACCATTAAAAGGTGTTGATGTCGCCGTGCAAACTCTTGCAAAATTGGAAGATAAGAAAACCAAATTGATAATCGTCGGTGGAGCAAGTGGATCTTTTGGTTCGAGTGAGTCGACGCACGTGCGCAAACTGATTTGTGATTTAGACCTGATTGATCGTGTGCATTTTGTCGAGCCACAGCCACACCACTTGTTGTCGACTTATTATCGTGCTGCGGACGTCGTCCTGGTACCTTCGCGAAGTGAAAGTTTTGGGCTGGTCGCACTTGAAGCATCAGCATGTGGGATACCAGTTGTGGCGAGCGCAGTGGGTGGGCTACTTAATTTGGTAGAGCATCAGATAACCGGATACTCAGTTGAAAATCGAAACCCTGAGGTGTTCGCAAAATATGTGGACCGTCTGTTGTCCGATCCACTGCTCAGTTTGACGATGGGCAACCGAGGGGCGCATCGAGCCAAAAATTATTCATGGTCGGCCACCGCCGACAGTGTGATTGGTGTCTATAAGGCACTTCTTGTTGCCCAACTAGTCGCCTGTTCTTAACGCCGTGAGCGAATTGTTTGACGAACCGTCGCTGGCTCGAATTGAACGACAAATTGACGAGTGGTTGGGCCGGGCCAGGGCGAACCACAAGAACATCTTGGCGGTTGATCGCTCTGAAGACGACGAGTTTCGATGGTACGTGCGCATGTCGGGCGAAGAAAAAGATTTTACGACGGTCTGGTTCACTCTTGGCCAGAGAACTTTGCGCTATGAAACCTATGTGATGCCGGCACCCGAGCAGAATGCCGAGTTGCTTTACGAAACGGTTTTACGAAGAAACGAAAAACTTGTTGGTGCCCACTTTTCGATTGGGTTGGAGGATGCGATTTATCTGCGCGGCGAAATCGGATTGTCGGCTTTGAACGAAGTCGAACTCGACCGAATAATCGGCACGCTGTATTCAATCGTTGAGCTGGCTTTTTGGCCACTTTTGGAAATCGGCTATGCCAAGGCTGCGGCTATGCGCACACAACGAAATAGCACTCGGACTGCCTAGCGTTCGGGGAAGTCGTTGGGTGGTTCGAGTGTGCCTAACTAGCCTGAACGGCGTGATCAAAAAGTGAGCAAGGCGATTGATCCGACGCTGTGCATAATCGGCGGGGGCAACATGGGTTCGGCGTTGGCGCGCGGTTTGCTCGCGGGCGGGTTTTCACACTCGCAACTGGTGATTGTTGAAAAAGAAAATTTGCGCATTACTGAATTAAACGAGCAGTTCCCACAACTAGAAGTCACAACAAAGTTGCCCGAGTGCGAGTCGGTAGTTTTTGCGGTTAAACCGACAGAAGTCGCAGATGTTTGTCGTGCAGTTGCTACTACTGGTGTGAAACAGATTTTGTCTATCGCTGCTGGTGTGACGATTTCATCAATTGAGGCTTCAATGAAAACTTCGGTGGCCGTGGTGCGAGCAATGCCGAATACACCGGCACTCATCGGCCAAGGTGCTTCGGCGATGGCGGCAAGTGCCCGGTGCACCCCCGAAAACAAAAAGTGGGCGAGGGAAATTTTATCCAGCGTCGGCACCGTGGTTGAAGTGCAAGAGAATTTGCTCGACGCCGTGACCGGTCTTTCTGGAAGTGGACCCGCATACGTGTTTCTTTTGGCTGAAGCATTAATTGCCGCGGGCGTGCAACAAGGACTGTCTGCTAAAGATTCGAATGAATTGGTTGTACAACTGTTGGTGGGTTCTTCGTTGTTGCTCGCCGAAAGTTCTGAGACGCCAGAGCAGTTGCGCAAAAAAGTAACTTCACCTAATGGCACCACGGCGGCCGGAATTGCCGAGTTGGTTGGTAAACAATTCTCGGAGATTATAGGTTCAGCAGTAAGTGCTGCGACGAAACGCAGCAAAGAACTTGGAAAATAATTTTGAGGATTTTTCTTGCAGTTTTGGTTGTATCCCCCTAGTTTGTGTCTAAAGTAAGAAATAGAAATGTCGCAAGATCACCGGACGGGGTAACCCCCCAACTGGGAGTCGCGCTCGCGAGAGTTGCGCCGTTTGAGCCGGTGCCGTCGGGGGGTTGGCACCGGCTCTTACGTTTCTCAGTATCGTGAACCTGCCATGACCAACAAGTACGAGACTGTTTCATTTCTTTCTGACTATGGAACACGAGACGAGTTTGTTGGTGTCGTAAAAAGTGTGATCTACGAAATTGCACCGCAATCTCGCGTCGTAGATTTGACACACGAAATCGAGCCGTTTGATGTGCGTGCGGGTTCGTTGTCGTTGGCACGGTCGGTGTCGTATATCGCGAGTGGCGTAGTGCTCGCGGTGGTTGATCCAGGCGTCGGTTCATCACGGCGCGCGGTTGCCGTAGAAGTGCTAGATGGCAAAGGTGTTTTCGTAGGTCCGGATAATGGTTTACTGGCAATGGCTATTGCTCTGGCTGGTGGCGCTGGTCGGGCTGTATGTCTGACCAACACCAAATATCACTTGACGAGTCCAGGTGAGACTTTTGCCGGTCGCGATATTTTTGGACCCGTCGCAGCGCACCTCTGCAACGGTGTTGATCTCAGCGAGCTTGGAGAAATGATTGACCCTGCGCTTTTATTGCCAGGTGTCGTGCCAATACCGCGAGAAGAGAAAGGTGCTCTGCATGGCGAGGTGACTTGGGTCGATCGTTTCGGAAATTGTCAACTCAATATCGGCCCGGACGAGGTCGCTTCAATGGGCGAAGTTCTGCGTGTCGAAATTGGTTCGGTGCTGAGTGGTGCGAGCGTAAGCCATGAACAAGTTGTGCGGTCATTGAAAATCGTGCGAAGTTACGGTGCAATCGGCAGCGGGGTCGGGCTTGTCGTTGATTCTTATGGCATGCTCTCAATTTGTGTTGATCGAGGATCGGCGGCCCGAGAACTGAGCATTGGCCAAGGAGATCTGATTATTTTGTCGCGACTAACCGAGGCTGAGCAACCGAAGCCAATCCCGACTCCGGTGAAGATCGCACCGAAGAGATAAAGTTTGAATCATGCGACCAGCCACGACTCTGACGATGGTGCTGTTGATCGCCGTGATTTTTATTGCCGGACTGTTGTCAATCGTCGGCAGGTAGTCGTTGTTGCGATCGCGTTGAGTTGCTGGCAACCAAAAATCCGATAAACAAAATACACAAGCCGACCAGCAGAGTTACGGCGAACGCACGATCTTTTCCGAGCCGACCAGCAAGCGTGCCGCTGGCTGAAAGCACGATCGTGCCGGTGGCGATCAACAAATTGCCGCCTGCGAGCCGCTTTGGTGAAGTCACCGTTCTGAGAATCGCCGAGTTCAGATTTGGTGCCTGAGATTTCAACACGCGCCAGGTCGACCAGAATGCGCCGATCAGGATAACTAAGGCGGGTATCCCAGAGCCGATTGCTGCCATGGCTCGCGGTAGGACGCCAAATAATTCTCGGGCAGCGGGAAATTCACCGTCAACGATTTCTCGTTTGGTCGGCGTCGAGATGATCACGCCGATGCTGAAGGCGCTCAAGATAATTAAGGCGTTGCGCAAGTGGTCGGCAACTTTCTTGTTTGCCAATAAATAAATTGTGCCAAGTGCAAGCCACGCCACATTGAGTACCGCACCCGCAAGAAAAAAGATTCGAAACGCAAACAACGACCAACCGGTTGCTTCGGCCCACCACAGTGCCCCTGAGCCGATCGCAAACAAAATCATGGCGATCGTCCACGCCAATTCATGGGGTTGATTTCGCCGATGCCATCGGTCAAAAGTGCTGAGGGCAAAAGCGCTGGCGACAAGCGCCGCACTGCCAGCCAAAACCGAATTGAGCTGGTCAATCTCGGCAATAATTTGGGTTTGCAGCACGCAAGCACGATAACTGGGTGCCAAAAGTCGCGTTCAAAATTGAGCGAAATTCGCGACATTCTTGGTTTAACTTTGTGAAATTCTGCACGAAGCCCTACCCTGAGCCCATGACTCATTCACAAAGACGCAGAATCCCCGATGCAGCGGTTGCCCGACTACCCGTGTATTTGCAAATCCTAAATAATTTGCATGCGACAAATGTTGCTCGTTTTTCAAGTGAC
This sequence comes from Bifidobacterium breve, assembly GCA_945871625.1. Lineage (GTDB taxonomy): Bacteria > Actinomycetota > Acidimicrobiia > Acidimicrobiales > Ilumatobacteraceae > BACL27. The sequence goes on along the minus strand of CAMBWL010000010.1, from coordinate 5,285 downwards.
GAACTCGCTGCATTGGCTGGAGTCAATGCCGCCAAGGTTCGAAAAGATCTTTCGTATCTCGGAAGTTACGGAACACGCGGCGTGGGTTATGAAGTCACGTATCTGATTCATCAAATCAGACGTGAACTTGGCTTGATGCGAGAGTGGAATGTCGTTGTTGTTGGTGCCGGCAATTTGGGTTGTGCGCTCGCGAAATTCGGTGGCTTCGCTCCACGTGGGTTTCCGGTAGTCGGCATTGTAGACAACGACCCGAAAAAGATTGGTCAGTCGACAGGTGCTTTGAAAGTTTCGGACGTGCGCAACTTGCAAAAACTTGTCAAAGATTTAGAAGTGACGATCGGTGCGATTACAACTTCAACATCTGCCGCACAGTCGGCGGCCGATGCGCTAATTGAGGCCGGAATTACTTCGATCCTGAACTTTGCGCCTATCGTTTTGGCAATCCCGAGCAGTGTTTCGGTGCGCAATGTTGATCTGGGCGTCGAACTGCAAATCTTGAGTTATTACGAGCAAATGCGCATTGAGCAGTCTGATTCAAAGAGTCAGCAAAAGTCGAACGCGGTTCCTGTTTAAGCATCTCGGTTAATGCACAACTTGCAACGCGCGTAGCCTTAGAGGGTGCGTCAATTATTCAATTCGCGTTTGTGGGCCGCCTTTGGGCTACTGATAGTCGCCGGAATCTTTTTGGCGTTTTTATCCTGCGACGACTGCTTCGGTCGAAGCGACGAAACCGGTTCAATTTCCAAGGATGTTGAAAAGAACATCGAGACGGTGGCTGTGGCAACGACATTTAGACAAAGCGAAGGTTGGCGAATAGAGAATGGCAGAACCGTGGGCGAGGCATCCGTCTCGCTTGATGATGGTCGAGAAGTATTCATCGCCGCTGACACGCCCGCAGAAAATAACTGCACTGATATCGGCATCGACTCGAGTTGTGTATTTTTAGCCAACATGTTCGGTGACTCGGTGATGTGGTTTGCACTTACCGACACGAACTCTCCAAAACCGACACGCGTACTCGAGTTGCCGAGCCTTGTCGACATGCTCGACTCAGGTAGTCGAGGGGTCTTGGCAAATGGCTGGATTGCAAAGTTGGCGAACGGTGTTAAGAAAACATGTGGCGAAAGCACAGGTACTCTGCGCGAATTTATTAACGACTACTCTCCTGACAAAAGCGTGACCAAGTTGAATTTGATCGATGACCAAGTCGACGAAGTTGTGTGTACCGGCTAGAGATCTAGGCGTTGGGGTAGAGACGGACGATCGCCGCTGCCGCCTTGTATGCGGCTTCGGCCGGGCCAATCTCGTCTGGTCGCAATAAGTTGGCCATGATTCGCAACACCCACTCCATCAAAGTTCTGCTGTGAATACCCACTCGCGAAAGTTCGCGCATCAAAATTGGTTTACCAATGATTCGCGCAAAAAGTCGCGCCACTTTGAAGTATTGACCGTATTCGTCTTCAATCAGTTGCTCGTAACGCTTCAGTGCCGTGGCATCACCTGAGATCAACGCATCATGGATAACTTCGGCAGCCATGTGCGCAGTCTCGTAGGCATAGTCGATGCCTTCACCATTGAATGGGTTGACGCTGCCGGCGGCATCGCCAATCACGATGTGGGTTGATCCCACTTTCGGTCCGACTGATCCGCCCATCGGAATCTTTCCGCTGGTGGCTTTGCACTCTGGTTTGGTCGGATCAATTTCCCATTTGTCGGCAACCATGTGCGCATATGAGTCGAGCAGGTGAGATGTGTTGACATCTTTGAAGTTCTTGAATGTTGACAGTAGTCCGACGCCGATATTGATAGTTCCGTCGCCGACCGGAAATATCCATCCGTATCCCGGCATTGACTTACCGTTGCGGTCTTTTACGTCCAGCGCCGATTCGATCCACGGTTCTTGGTGTCGTGGACTCTGCCAATATGTGCGAATCGCCGTGCCGTAGGGCCAAGCTCTCTCGCGCGAGGTGCCCATGCTTCGCCCGAAGCGAGAGTTCGCACCATCGGCGATTATCACATAGTCGGCGTGAAGTGCAACGGTCGTGTTGTCTTTTTTGTTCGTGATCATTGCACCGCGAACGCAACCCTTTTCCATGATCGGCGCCGCGGCTTCGTGTTCTTCAAGAAGTTTTGCTCCGGCATTTTGCGCGTTGCGAGCGACCATCATGTCAAGTTCACGGCGACGCACCACATAGCCATGGCGCGGGTAAATCGGATGAGTCGGCCATTGCAGTTCGAGTGCGATGCCATGGGCAGTCGCGCGAAGACCCTCGTAGCGGTGAAACTTTTCAAGCTCTGTGCTCAGCCCCATGTCATCCAGCTGTTTCACTGCACGCGGTGTAAGACCGTCACCACAAGTTTTTTCACGTGGAAACTTTTTGCGTTCGACAATCGTTACGTCGTGTCCAAGTTTCGCCAACCAGAATCCGGCAGCGGCACCTGCTGGTCCGCCACCGATGACGAGCACTTCTGTGCGAAGTATCTTTTTTACTTCGCTGGAAAGATCAAGGGGGTTGATCTCGGTTTCGATCTATTTTCCCGAGGGGCGGGGGTCTGTGCCGACATTTGCAGGTGGCATCGGCAACGCTGCAAATGTTTCAGCAAGATTGTCGAAGTTCACTGAACCGTTTTCGAGACCCTGAAATATTTCAGACTCAGGTGAGCACCACGTCTCAAACTCGCTCTTCCATTCTTCGCTCTCTTCGTCGGCGCCACCGATTTCGTATCGTTCATGACATACGACTCCGAGAATTTCTGCGTCGGTCAAACCGCCGCCGTATTTTTCTCCTTGTTGCGGCATCGGATTGCCGTTGTACGAGAGCGTCTCATGCGCCCCACCTTCGCGGTTAGGGTCGCCATAAATTTTGATTTCGGCGGATATAAACGCCTGCGAACCTGTGTAGACGAAGTTCAACATGTCTTCGATCTTTGGGAAAGTTTTCAAGACCTCGCCTTGGTGCAGAGCGCGCCCAGCGCCACCAGCGCCGGCAGCACCGTGGCATCCTGCGCAGGTTCCGTAAACTCCCGCACCTACTGCGAGCGGACCTTCAACCGTTTTTTCTTGAGGCTTTACTGACAATGCATACAACAGTGCCCAAAAAGGCAAGAGACTCAAAGTGGCCATTGCCCAAAATGGAATCTTCTTTCGTGTGTTGGCGGCGACTACGTAACTTGGATCTGGAGGAGGAGGTGGCGGAGCGCTCGCAACTTGGGCCGCAGGCACAGGTTTGGTTTCAGATGTTTTAGCTGGAAGATTTGGCGTCGTTTCACCGGCATCTGCGGCAGGAGTTTTGCCGGCTGCTTTGTCGCGTGCTTCTTGAGCACGCTTAAGTAGATGCTCGGGTATTCCAGCCACAATTCTCCTTGAAACGGTAACTAACTGTCTTTCAATAGGTTAGACGCACCAAGGTCGAGATTTAGAAGTTCACGAATGCACAACCAAAAAATAAGACACATCAGCAAGATTGAGCAAGAATAAATGTCGTTGAACGTTGAGCGCTGCGCAACTTCTGTGACCAACGAGTCATCAATAAATGTCTCGCAAATACTGTCCTTAATGCCAACCCGACTAGGCTAAAAACAGATTTTCACGAGGAAAGGCAAGCCCTCAAGCGATGCTCTCAATAGACATTCTCAGGTGGCCAGGGGTCAATCAAGCATTCCTGTTTTCGTTTGTCGTCACCACCGCGATGAGTCTTGTGGTCATTCCAATCGGCCAACGTCGAAAGTTTGATCGAAAGGCAACTTGGGGTGAAGCGATGCTCGGTTCCGCTTACATCTTCCTCGTTTTGTTTCTTGCGTTCGGCGTGGTGCCGCATCAATTCATCGACCATGCGGATAAAGAACTTGGTTGGCGCAAGGACAAACTCGTCTACGGGCCGTTCAACATTTTGAAGTCTGACACCGTTGGTGGAAGCTTTCCGATCACCATTAGTTACGAAGCGATTCGTGACATCATCGTCGTGGTGATTCACGTCTTTTACATCGGTCTGATGGTTTACCTGTTCAGTTGGTGGCAAAAGCGTGGGGTGGTCACAGCTAAAGAAGTTGTTTCGTCTAGTTATGGCCGTCCGTTGGTGAAGAAGAGTTGAGCGATGGCAAAAACTGACGCAAACCCACCGATGATGCCGTACACCGACGACTATCAACTCGTCGAGGTAGACGCTGAATATTTGAACAAGGCAGTAAAGCCCAAGCAGTTCATCCACATCGATCAGTCAGAGTGCATCATGTGCGAAGGTTGCGTCGATATTTGCCCGTGGAAGTGCATATTCATGGTCAACACTGATGCAATTTCGGAGTCAACAGGCACAGAGTTGCCAGGTGAAGACCCATCAGACAAAGTTGTTTTCATTATTGACGATGATGTTTGCACGCGATGCGCCCTGTGTGTCGATCGTTGTCCAACGGGTGTGATAATTCTTGGCAAACTTGGAGTTGCGCCAGCCACTGGCGAAACTCATATGCGAACAAATAACCACGGCTATTCATATGGCATGCGATTTTAGGAACGGAGAAAATTAAATGGTAAAGATGATCGAGCAGAAATCTCGTCCAACGATTAAACAGCGCATAACCAAACTCAATGAGTCGACGCAGTCAAGCCAAGCCTGGAACTCGATTTTCAGACCAGGTTCAATCTTCCGCAAGGGCTATTCGGACTCGCCGAGAAATCGTTCGTATGTCGTCATGAACTCGGTGCTCTATCACTTGCACCCAGTAAAAGTTAAGCGACATGCAGTAAAAGTTAGTTACACGCTTTGTCTTGGTGGATTGAGTTTCTTCTTATTCATTCTGTTGACGATTACCGGCATTTTCTTGATGTTCTTTTACCGCCCGACATCGGCTAACGCGTGGCAAGATATCCAGTCGCTGCATACTTCGGTGACTTTCGGTTTGATGGTGCGCAATATGCACCGTTGGGGTGCTCACTTAATGGTGCTCACAGTATTTTTGCACATGGCGCGAGTTTTTTATCACGGTGCGTATAAAGCACCACGCGAGTTCAACTGGGTAATCGGCGTGATCCTGCTGACATTGACGCTGCTGCTTTCATTCACCGGTTATCTGTTGCCATGGGATCAACTCGCGCTGTGGGCCGTAACCGTTGGTACCAACATGATGGGATACTCGCCAGTTATTGGTTCGCAAGTTCGCTTCGTTTTGCTCGGTGGCGTTGAGATCGGACCAGAAACACTTCTGCGTTGGTATGTGTTGCATGTTTTACTTTTCCCATTCGTAACTGTCATCTTCCTCGCGATCCATTTCTGGCGCGTGCGTAAAGA
>CAMBWL010000009.1 GCA_945871625.1 Bifidobacterium breve | reverse complement strand
CTCGAGGGCACTTCAATCGTGAGGTTGCGCCAAGATGTCGACGTGCAGGCGTTCGTCGCCGCTGAAAATGCGTTAGGTGGCGAAGTTATCCAAGCATTCACGCAAGCAATCAACGGTTATGTTGCGCTGTTGAGCGAATCTCAAGTTGCGCGCCTGAGCAAAGACCCGCGCGTCGAAAGTATCGAGCCCAACCAGATCATCGAAATTGAAGGCGATCAAACCAACCCACCTTCATGGGGTTTAGATCGCATCGATCAACGCACACAAACTTTGAACCAGATGTATACGTATAACTTTGGTGGCGCAGGCGTCAATGCTTACGTCATCGACACGGGCATTCGTCCTGATCATGTCGAATTTTCTGGTCGAGTTGCTGCGGGTTACGGCGCTGTGGCTGATGGTTACGGTTCGCGAGACTGTAATGGGCACGGCACGCATGTTGCCGGCACAATCGGTGGCTCAACAACCGGTGTTGCCAAGTCGGTTCGTTTGATACCGATTCGCGTTCTCAACTGTCGTGGCAGTGGCGCCATGTCGAATGTCATTGCTGGTATCAACTGGGCGATTGTCGATCACGCGGCTGACACGCCTGCGGTTGCCAACTTGAGTCTCGGCGGCGGGTTCAATAGTGCTCTCAACACGGCAATTGCCAACGCGGTTATCGATGGCATCACGGTGGTTGTGGCTGCTGGCAACAATAACCGTTTGGCTTGCAGTTATTCGCCGGCCTCGGCGCCATCGGCGATAACCGTGGGCGCGACTACGTCAATTGATACTCGCGCAAGTTATTCAAATTATGGTTCGTGTCTCGACATTTTTGCTCCGGGTTCGAGCATCACTTCGGCTTATCACACTTCGTCGACATCATTGCGTGGTTTGTCGGGCACCTCGATGGCGGCGCCGCATGTTGCTGGTGCAGCGGCACTATTGCTTGAAGCCGATCCGACGATGACGCCGGCTGCAGTTGCCGCAAAATTAGTCACTTATGCCACGCCCGACGTCGTTACTTCGCCTGGTGCGGGGTCGATAAATCTTTTGCTCTTTACAAAATCAGCATGGCTGGCACCAACACCGATTGCGCCAAGCACACCGCGCGAACTTGTTGTTGTCGGGGGCAATGCAAGTGCTGATTTGACATGGCTGGCGCCAACGACCGACAACGGCAGCAGCGTTACCGACTATCTCGTTGAATACTCGTCAAACTCTGGCACTTCTTGGTCAACTTATAGCGATGGTGTGTCAACATCAACCAGTGCAACTGTCACTGGTTTGACTAATGCGACAAGTTATTCGTTCAGGGTTAAAGCAGTTAGCAGTGGCGGCACGAGTGACGCATCAAATGTTGTATCCGCTACGCCTGGCATTCCTGGTGAGCCAACTAGTTTGCGGCCGACGGCCCTAAATCAAAGCGTGCGTTTATCTTGGTCTGCGCCGACACTCAATGGAGGTTCGGCAATCACCGACTATTTGGTTGAATACACGACCGATACAAGCGCGGGTTATTCGGTTTTTGACGACGGCGTCTCGACTGCGACTACGGCAACGATTACTGGCCTGTCTAATGGCACGAGTTATTTTTTCAGGGTCAAAGCTGTCAACAGCATTGGCGCGGGTCAGCCTTCGGGTGTTGCATCAGGCGCACCATGGGCGATTGTCGTGCCGAGTGCGCCAGTTGATGTTCGCGTTACGAACATCGAACTAAATCAAATCTCTTTAAGTTGGACGGCGCCAGTTTCAGACGGTGGCAGTTCGGTGAGTGATTATGTAATCGAGTATTCGTCTAATGCTGGTACTGCATGGTCGATATTCGTCGACCCCACCAGCACTATTCGTTCGACGACCGTCACAGGTCTGGTCAATGCCACTTCATACATATTTAGAGTCAGTGCAACAAATATTTCAGGCACCGGTGCTGCATCAACTGCGACAACGGCTGTTGCCCCGGGCATTCCGTCTGCGCCGTGTTGCGTCAATGATGTTTCAATTGGGCCACGCAGAGTTGCAATTCAGTGGGGAGCACCAACATTTAACGGTGGCTCAGAACTAACCAACTACATCATTGAATATTCAAAAAATAGCGGCACGACATGGATAACTTGGGATGGCAACACGGGCGTTGTCGGTTGTGTTTGCGCCAATGTTGCGCGAACAGTTAGTCCGCTCGAAGATGGTGTTCCACATATATTCAGGGTGCGTGCAAAAAATGCGATCGGCACGGGCGAGCCTTCAGAAGCATCTGAGGCCTACACACCATGGACACCAGTTTTGCCAAGTGCGCCAAGAACTGTCGTCGCCACTGCACGCACCGGGCAACTTGATCTGGATTGGGATGAGCCGACTACTGACGGCGGCGCACCAATCAGTGACTACACGATCCAATTCTCAACAGACTCGGGTGTCTCGTGGACAACGCTCACGGACGGTGTCAGCGCTTCGACATTCTCGGTGATTCGTTCGTTGACTGCAGGCGTAAGCCACATTTTCAGAGTTGCAGCAACCAACGAAGTGGGCACCGGAGTGTGGTCAGCACAAAGTTCGCCCGTCACGACGATTGGCGCGCTGGCTAACGATCCGTTTTCAGGCGCGATTGCGGTTACAAACTCAACTGGCTATTTAACTAGTTCGACACTCACGGCAACCCGCGAAACGGGTGAACCGAATCACGGTGGCTATGCGCCGTCGGCGTCAATTTGGTACAAGTGGGTTGCCACAGAAACTGGCACATTAGTTCTGACAACAAGTGGCAGCGACTTCGACACAATTCTTGGCGCGTATACGGGCGCCAGCGTCAACGCGCTAACAATGATTGCAGTCAACGACGATGCAGCTGGTGAAACCGGTTTATGGAGTCGTGTTTCGATCACCGTAAATTCAGGTACGACATATTTTGCTGCAATCGATGGCTACAGCGGCAAAAAAGGTGCGACTCGTTTCAACTGGTCGTTCACCGCAGCACCAACACCTCAAGCGCCTGATGCACCACGAAGTGTTCGAGCAGGTGCTGGCAATGCGATCGCCACGGTCAACTGGTTGCCACCTGTAAGCGACGGTTATTCTGCCATCACCGGATATACGGCAACATCTTCGCCGGGCGACAAATATTGTTTAACTTCAGGCTCGTTGTCATGCATCGTACGTGGTTTAACCAATGGCGTAAGTTACACATTTACGGTCACCGCGACAAACGCGATCGGCACGTCGCTGTCTTCGACTGCGTCTGAGGCGGTAGTTCCATCTGTGGATAGCGATGCGGGGGTCGCGGCGTTGTCATGGGGTCTCGACCGAATTGATCAGCGAAACTTGCCGTTGAACAGTCGTTACATCAGCAATTTCTCGGGTGCTGGTGTAACCACCTACATAGTTGACACTGGAGTGCTGTCGAGTCACAGCGAATTTGGCAGTCGAGTGGTTTCTGGGTTCACTTCAATCGCCGATGGTCGCGGTACGCAAGACTGCCATGGCCACGGCACTCATGTCGCTGGAACAGTTGCAGGTTCAAATTACGGTGTCGCGCCAGCCGCCAGTGTTGTACCAGTTCGTATTCTTGATTGCTCTGGTTCGGGCTCGACTTCTGGTGTGATAGCTGGCATCGACTGGGTGATTGCACATCATGAGTCGGGCGTGCCCGCGGTTGCCAACATGAGTTTGGGTGGGTCGCGCTCGGCCGCGCTTGATCTTGCCGTTGCTCGCGGTGTTGCTGATGGCATTGTGTTCGTAGTCGCGGCCGGCAACTCGAATGCCAACGCTTGCAATTATTCGCCAGCCGCAGAAGAATCGGCGATCACTGTCGGTGCAACGACATCTGCAGATGCGCGAGCAAGTTATTCGAATTATGGCTCGTGCGTCGACGTATTTGCACCGGGTTCGAGTATCACTTCGGCGTGGTACACATCTAATACTGCAACAAACACTATTTCTGGCACATCAATGGCGGCTCCGCATGTCGCTGGCATCGCTGCGCTTGCGCTTAGTGCGGATAGTTCGCTATCTGTCAGTCGCGTCACAACATGGATTACATCTACGGCGACTTCTGACTTAATCTCCGACCCAGTTGGCTCGCCGAACAAACTTGTTTATTCATTGCTTAGTTCGACACCACCTGCACAAACCATCAGTTCACCGACTACTACTCCGCCAACTACCACTCCGCCGTCAGGTGGCGGTGGCGGCGGTGGTGGCGGCGGCGGTGGCGGCGGTGGCGGATCTGCACCTCCAACGACTGTGCCACCAACGACTGTGCCTCCAAATACTGTGCCGCCAACTGCGCCGGTAAACCCAGTGCCTCCAGCAACATTGCCCCCAAACAATTCTGGCAACTCGAACAACAATGCCGTTCGACAACCAACGCTTGGTCAACCTCTGCCTCCAATTGCTGCGAGTGCACCGCGAGTTGCGGCGACAACTCGGGCAGTTGGCAATGCGGTCACTTTCAAAGTTGCTGCCAAACCTGGCGCAACTGTAAACATCTACCGCAACGGCATTTTGGTGAGCAGTGTTCCAGCTGCGGCCGCAGCTGCGCTGAAAGTTTCTGATAATCCAACTGGTGAGAACTCGTATCAAGTTGTAGTTGTCGAGAAATCCGGAAAAATATCGATCTCTGAAAAAACTACGGTTGTTTCTAAAGACACCGCAGGGTCCAAAAACTCTGCAGGTTCATCCAACGGCAACAATGTCGCGCCAAAAAAGAACCCCAATAAGGCTCCCCAGAAAAAGGCTTCAACTAGTAAAAATTCTAAGTAAGTGTGTTTGTGCACTTTGAACGTGGTTCTGTGACGTAATGAGTCGAATAGATGAAACTTGGTCGGTGCAACTAATCTCGGTCTCATGATCGAGATAAAAGCACCATCAAGCCTGCCAAGAACTTTGGGCGAACTAAAGAAGTCAGGCTGGAGGTCGCAAAGCGTCAAAGAAGAAATTCGCATCAACACCGTCGCGCGAATTAAAGCCGGGCAAGAACTTTTTTCTGGAGTGCTTGGATTTGAAGACACTGTGATGCCGCAGGTTGAAAACGCCTTGTTGGCCGGTCACGACATAGTTTTTTTGGGCGAGCGCGGTCAGGCGAAAACACGAATCATTCGCTCGCTGGTCGATCTCTTAGATGAGTGGATGCCAATAATTGCCGGTAGTGAAATCAACGATGACCCTTATGCACCGGTTTCGCGTCAAGCCCGAGAACTGTCAGCAACAAATGGTGATACAACACCAATTGACTGGGTGCATCGCTCGGCGCGCTACGGCGAAAAACTAGCGACACCAGATACCTCGATCGCTGATTTAATTGGTGAGGTTGACCCGATCAAAGTTGCTGAGGGTCGTTATTTGAGCGACGAACTCACCCTGCATTACGGACTGGTGCCAAGATGCAATCGTGGAATTTTCGCGATCAACGAACTGCCAGATTTGTCAGAGAGAATTCAAGTTGGTTTGTTGAACGTGCTTGAAGAGCGGGATATTCAGATCCGTGGTTACAAAATTCGCTTGCCACTCGACATTATGCTCGTCGCTTCGGCGAACCCCGATGATTACACCAATCGTGGGCGTATCATCACGCCACTAAAGGATCGTTTTGGCAGTCAGATTCGCACTCACTATCCGTTAGAAATTGATACCGAGATAGCGGTCGTGCGTCAAGAGTCTCGCAACGCCAGTGTTGGTGACGTCAAAGTGCGAATTCCAAATTTTATGGAAGAAATCATCGCAACAATTAGCCATCTTGCTCGAGCCAGCACGAAAATCAATCAGCGCAGCGGTGTGAGCGTGCGTCTGACTACAAGCAACCAAGAATTGATGTGTGCCAACGCGATGCGCCGCGCGCTCAAAGCCAAAGAAACTGAAGTTGCACCGCGCGTTTGTGATCTCGATGCGCTGGCTGCGTCGACCGCTGGCAAAATTGAAATCGATGTAATTGACGATTCGCGTGAGTCTCAAGTTTTTGACCAACTCGTGCGCGGGGCGGTGTTGCAGGTTGCCAAACAGCGGATTTCTGCCGAGAACCTTCGCCTAGTCACCGAAGAGTTCGTCGAAGGCAAAGTCGTGCAAACGGGCGAAGACATCGCTTCGAACGATTATCTTGCGATGCTCAAGACAATGCCTGGTTTACGCGCGGTAGTTGGCGAATTGATAGATGGCGACGAGTCGGCTGCCGTGGTTGCCAGTGCGATCGAGTTTGTACTTGAGGGATTGCATCTTTCTAAGCGTTTGAATAAAGACGCCAAAGCCGGCAAGGCGATTTACCGCTCGAAAACTATTTCGTAATTTCGCTGGTGTCACTGCGCTCGGTGATTACTGGTCGCCCCGAAAGCACAGAGACTTCTACCGCACTGTTGAAGCCATGCAATTTGAGGGCAGCATGCGCTGTCGCTGAAACACCTTCCGGTAATTCTTCAATATGACCGGTCGGAATCAGCACGCCGATGTTTGCCGACTCGTCGCAAAGTCGGGCCGCCAGGTTTGGCGCACTGCCGATGTAATCGTCGCCCTCGAACAGCATCGTGTCGCCGGTGTCGATCCCAATTCGTAACTGCAATGGAGCGCAAGCCGTCTCGGCGCGTCTTGCCAGTTCAAGTGCGAATGTGATGCCGTCAAGTTGCTCTACAGCAACAGCCATTAGGCCATCGCCGAGATATTTGTCGATGCGCACACCTCGCTCTGAAGCTACGGCCCGAGCCACGGCCCGAAACTCGCCAAGCAACTTCGTCGCTCGGCGGTCGCCATTGGTCTCTGTGAAGTTAGTGAAACCAGAGAGATCCACAAAAATAAAGGTTCGGGGGAAACGCATTGCAATTATCAGTCTACGGTCAGTCGTACTATCGTGCGTTTATGCCAAGTAGGTTCAATTATTCGCGCTGGGATGGAACCCAGCAAGGTTTCGATTTTGATGCACAAAGTTTGATCGACGAGCTCGCTGATGATTTGGTTCATCACGGCGATGTGAACGCCGCAATGCGCAAACTGATGCAAGATGGCATGCGAAATGAACGCGGTGAAAAGTTGATGGGGCTTCGCGAAATGATGAAGAAACTGCGTGAGAAAAAAAATGAGATCAAAGATCGTGGTGATCTCGGGGGCGTTTATAAAGAGATCGCCGACGAACTAGATGATCTAGTCGACGAAGAAAGACATGCCATCGACCAAGCCCTCAAAGATGCGCTCAAATCCGGGGATGAGCGCCGTAGTGCGCTCGCAAAAGATTCTGCAGAACAAAGAAACTTTCGTCTTGATATGTTGCCCGAAGATCTCGCCGGCAAGATAAACGAACTGGAGCACTACGACTTTCAATCACAAGAAGCACAACAACGATTTGAAGCCTTGCTCGAAAAATTGCGCAACCAACTTATGCAGCAATATTTGGATCAGGCATCGAGCGCAGTCAACGAAATGACTCCTGAAAGCATGAAACGTACGAAAGACATGATGGCTGCATTAAATGAAATGATCAACCGTCGTGAGCAGGGCCAAGACCCGGAGTTTGAAAAGTTTATGGAAAATTTCGGTGATTTCTTTCCGGAGAATCCAAAAAACTTGGACGAGCTTCTCGAAATAATGGCAAAGCGTATGGCGAATGCCCAGGCGATGCTCAACTCGATGACGCCGGAACAGCGAGATCAAATGCGCCAATTGAGCGAGAAGTTGCTTGAAGACATGGATCTGCGCTGGCAGATGAGCGAATTGGCGCAAAAACTGCAGGCGATGTTTCCGCAACAGGGTTGGGATTCAAAGCAAGAATTCACCGGGGAAGACCCGATGGGGTTTGGCGAGGCGATGCGCTCGATGCAAGAACTCGGCGATCTTGACCAACTCGATAATTTGCTGCGCAATGCATCTTCACCGTCGGCGTTGGCTGAAGCCGATTTGGACAGGGTCAGCGAACTGCTTGGTGAAGATGTCGCCAAGTCATTGCAGCGCATGTCTGAACTTACAAAAAAACTGAAAGAAGCAGGATTGATCGATCAGACCGAGGGCAAACTCGAGATGACCCCGCGAGGCTTGCGCAAGATTGGCGAAAAGGCCTTGCGCGATGTGTTTGGGGCGCTAGACAAAGACCGCCTCGGCCAGCATCAAGTTGAACGAATCGGCGTTGGTCATGAGCGCACCTACGACACCAAACCATATGAGTATGGTGATCCATTTCAATTAGACCTGCAACAGACACTGCGCAACGCTCTTAAGCGACAAGGTTCTGTCGTGCCAGTGAAGTTGATTGCCGAAGACTTTGAAATTGAGCAGACAGAGCACCTGACCCGGTCATCGACGGTGTTGATGCTGGATCTTTCGTTGTCGATGCCAATGCGGGATTATTTTTTGCCAGCAAAAAAAGTTGCAATGGCGTTGCACTCGCTGATGAGTTCACAATTTCCGCGCGACTACCTCGGAATCGTCGGTTTTAGCGAGACTGCCAGGGTGTTAAAACCCCATCAATTACCCGAGGTTTCATGGGATTTTGTCTATGGCACGAACATGCAACATGGGTTCATGTTGGCCCGCGAGATGTTGTCTCGTCAGAGCGGCACCAAGCAGATAATCATGATCACCGATGGCGAACCGACCGCCCACATTTCGCAATCTGGGGACGTATTTTTTAACTATCCACCAGTGCGCGAGACCATCGAGGCGACATTGCGCGAAGTCATGCGGGCGACCCGCGAAGGCATACGGATAAACACTTTTATGCTTGATGCCTCGCACGCTTTGCAATCATTTATTGAGCAACTGACGGCGATAAACAAGGGTCGCGCGTTTTTCACAGGGCCAGAAAATTTGGGTGAGTATCTGCTCGTCGACTTCATCGAACACAAGCGTCAACTTTCACGTCTCGGTGGGGTGCGACGGGCAAGTTAGGCAGTATTTGCATTTTTTGTAAAAGTTTGGCAGAATGACACCGCTGTAGTTACACCGTTGTCGACGTGATGAGCGTTGATAGTCGGCGAATCGGGAGGGTTTCAAAATTGGAAGATCGCGTGCACATACCAGTAAGTGCTGAACGTGCATGGCAAGACCAGGCAAATTGCCTTGGTGTCGACCCGGATCTTTTCTTTCCTGAGCGTGGTGCGTCAACCCGCGAGGCCAAAGAAGTTTGCCGTGGCTGCGTAGTTAAAAACGATTGTCTTGAATACGCCTTAGAGAACGGCGAAAAGTTCGGCATTTGGGGCGGGCTCTCAGAGCGAGAGCGCCGTCGCCTTCGCCGTCAGCGCGCTCAGAGCAATCGCAATATCGCCACCGCTTAAACGCGTCAATCCAAATTCTGTATCGCGCGATTGCGCGCAGCCAGGCACCATTCGATCGTTTTTTCTTTGCTTAGATCCAATTCGGCCCAGCGAGATTTTTGAATCTGGGTCAGTACGCGAGCAGGTACCAGACCCACGAGTTCGGCTCGGGCGACTTCGGCCCGTTTTGCGACCTCTTCAAAGACAAACTCTGGGCCAACTTCGTCGGGGCTAATTAGGTTCATGCTGACCTGTATTTCATTGCCTAACTGAAGCCCCAACGTGCGCACCTGTCGGCTACGAATCTCTCGTGCAATGCGCCTACCATCTTCGACCGTCGCGTTTTTTAACCAAATGTTGTAGGCCACCAACACTTGTCGAGCGCCAACGCAGATCGCGCCGGCAGTCGGGTGGGGTTTGCTCGGCCCAAAGTCCGGCGTCAAATCGACGAATGCCCGTTTGCGAATTTCGGGCAGATCTCTTTCGGGGCCGTAAACAAAACTTGGAATCTCAAGTTCGTTCGCCACATATTCGGCGAACTCATTTCTTGCCTGTATTGCTTGTTCAATTGTCGAGTTTTCAAGTGGCACGAATGGAACGACATCGATGATGCCGATTCGCGGATGAACACCAACATGCTGACGCAAGTCAAATTGTTGTGCGCTTAGTTCGGTGAGTCGGCGAGCCGCAATGGTGCTTGCAAGTGTGAACACACTTCGGTGGTGGTGAAAGTCGCTGTGTACGTTGAGCACGTCATGGCCAATCTGGCTACGAATCTTTTCGATCGCGTCTAGGCGCCGACCTTCACTGATATTGATTACGCACTCAAGCACCTATATTGCTTAGCGCATTTTCGGGTGGCGATGCTAGAGTTGGATTATGTTCAACGGCCCTGAAATCTGGATCATCATCTTGCTCGTTGTAGTGCTTTTCGGTGGATCTCGTCTGCCAAAAATTGCTCGCAACCTCGGCAAAGCTCAAAGCGAACTTAAAAAAGGTCTCGCTGACGGCGCTGCTGAGTTGAAGAAAGACGAAGCTCCAAAAACTGACACCAACTAGTTCTTGCCGACGAGGCGGATCAGTTTGGTTATTTGAGTGCGAGTACTTTAATTTTAGTTGCGAGCACATCGGCTAGCAAACTTCTTCGCTCGTTGGCTGCGTACAAGTTGAGTTCAATATCTGCCTTGGTTGAGGCTTTAGCAAAAATCAAAAACTGCTCGTCTTCGGCGCGTACGGTAACCGACTTGACGCGACCATCTTGAGTGCGATCCAGACCGATGGCGATGCGCAAAATCGCCGCCAATGATGTCACGAGTTTCTGATCGGCTTCTTCGAGTTTGGCGAACTCTGAGTGTGACTGCTTTGGTGCACTCTTGCGGTGATAGCGAGCGATGACTGCGATCAATTCAATCTCGCGATCAGTAAAGCCGACAAGTTCTGAGTTTCTGATCACATAATAAGAATGAAGGTGATGTTTAGAGTGTGAAACAATCACGCCTACATTTGCGAGAAGGGCCGCAGCCTCGAGAAACCTGCGCGATGTTTGTGGGAGGTCAAGTTTTTTTTGTAGGCAATCAAATAGCGAAAGTGCAATTTTTGAAACATGAGCCGAGTGCTCGGGGCGATCATCGCATCTGTCGGCAAGTTGCTTGACGCTCTGCAGCGCCGGGTCAACGTCTTCAGGATGGTCGAGCAGGTTTTCGCGGGCGAGGGTGTCAAAAAGGACGCCTTCGCGCAACGCATAGTCAGAATAAGTGAACGTTTTGACGTCAAATGACTGAGCAATACTTTCTAAAATTACGGCTCCGGCCAGAATTATCTCGGCCCGAGACGAATCAAGATCAAAGATTTTCGCTCGCTGTTTAACAGTCGGGACGTCGGCCAGCAACTCCAACACTTTCGTCACATCTTTGGCGCTGAATTCGCAGCGATTGAACGATTTCGGTTCTGGCTCGTCGTTAAGTTTTCTGATTAGTTTGGCCACCGCTTCGACCGTGCCAGATGAGCCAACGGCAATCTCAAAGCCGAGTTCGGTAACTTCAGGTTTTATCGTGGCCAGCATCGATCGCACAAACTTGCGGCAACTACTGACGGCGCTTGGGTGCAGTGCATCGGTGCTGAAAAATCTGTCAGTCAGACGTACGGCTCCGAGTTTGAAACTACGCGACAGCAAAATCTCTTCACCCGAGGCAATGACTAACTCGGTTGAACCACCACCGATGTCGCAAAGCAACATTGGTTGTTCGCCGACCGCAACTGCGTATCGAGCACCAATATGAATTAGTCGTGCTTCTTCGACACCTGAAATGACCTCGACTTCAATGTCGGCCTCTTTGCGCGCACGCTTTATGAACTCGCCACGATTCTTGGCTTCGCGAACTGCACTGGTTGCAACTGCACGTAACTTTGCGCCGTGAACATCGGAGATGGCTCTCATGCGTTTCAGAGAGGCAATGCCTCGCTCGATCGCCTCGGGCTCAAGTTGTTTCATTTCGCCAGCACCATGGCCGAGCCGGATTACTTCTTTTTCACTGGCGATGATTTCAAAGCCCGTTTCGACTGGCCTGGCAACTACTAAGTGAAAACTGTTTGTTCCGATATCGAGTGCGGCAATGATTGATTCTGATTCTGAGCCCACAAATGCACATCTTAGAACGCGACAGTTCGACGGTAGGATTTATCGTCTAATTGAAGGAGATGTAATGACCAATTATGCAGAGGCAACAACTTTGAACGAGCCACCTCGTGGTCATGCGCGTATCGTCTATCTCGGTTCAGCCGCGCCTCATTGGGAGGTCTACGGTGACTACGGCGATCAAAATATGCTTGAAGAATTTCGTGCGCGTACCCTTGCTCGACTAATTCTCCTGCCACGCAACGATCCACAGTTTCGTCGTAATCAAGAGCGAGTCAACAAAGATGCAGAGCGCGAGCGCATCAGCATCGAGTGGGAGCTTGGTTATGCGGTTGCAGCCGAAGCTCCAGCAGTGGCGCCAGCAGCCACACCCTCTGAATAGGCATAGTTCAAAACCAGCATTTGTTATACGGCCGAATATGTCGTTGAAATGAAGCCCGAGTGACTTTTTGGCGAAATCGCTTTCTAACAAATGTTCGAGAGTCAGTAAATTCGTACGATAAAAGTATCGAACAGAATTACATCAATCGTGAATTGAGTTGGCTTGATTTCAACGATCGCGTTCTGACTCTTGCAAGCGACGAGAAAGTTCCGTTGCTTGAGCGATGCCGGTTTTTGGCAATCTGCTCGTCGAATCTTGACGAGTTTTATCAAATTAGGGTTGCCGCCCTCAAAGACCAAGTGGCAGGTGATGTTTATACTCCAACGGTTGATGGTTTGACGCCCCAGCAACAGTTGCACGAAATTACCCGGCGCACCCAAGACTTTGTGAACCGTCAGCACAAGGTTTGGTCGCAAGAGTTGTTGCCAAGGCTCAATCAATCTGAAGTATCAGTGGTTGGTTGGTCAGACCTTAGCGAGACCGAAAAGGCAAGACTCTCGGACGACTTTGACCGCAGAATCTTTCCGGTCTTGACCCCACTTGTGGTTGACCCGGCGCATCCGTTTCCGTATATCTCGAACCTTGCGATGAACTTGGCTGTGGTTGCGCGCGACCCACAGTCGTCCGAACAAAGATTTGCGAGGCTAAAAATTCCGAAGAATATTTCGCGGTTCATGCGGGTAGGTGACGGCAATAAATTTGTTCTGCTTGAAGAAGTCGTCTCGGCCAATTTGCCCCGGTTGTTTCAGGGCATGTTGATCGAACAGTGCTTCGTGTTCAGGGTCACGCGAAACGCCGACCTCTCACTCGACGACGAAGACGCCGAAGATTTGTTGGCCGCCGTCGAAATGGAGTTGCGCCGCCGTCGTTTTGGTCGTGCAGTTCGACTTGAGATCCCAGAGGGCACCGCCCAAGAAACTGTCGAATTGATGTGCCAAGAGCTCGAGCTAGAACTCGAAGACATTACTTACCATTCGGGTTTCATCGAAATGAATGCACTCAATCAGTTGGCATCACTTGATTTGCCTGGTTTGCGTTTTAAGCCGTGGCCACCGCTGACCGCAGGCAGGTTGATGGCTGCCGAATTCAATAGTCAGAGCATTTTTCAAGTAATTCGTGAACGACAATTATTGGTGCATCACCCGCATGAGTCATTTTCATCTTCGGTCGAGTCTTTTGTGGCGCAGGCGGCAAGCGATGCAAAAGTTCATTCAATAAAGATGACCCTTTATCGAACTTCGGGTGACTCGGCGATCGCCAAGCATCTTGTTCGCGCCGCCGAAGCGGGTAAACAAGTGGCCGTGGTGCTCGAGATCAAGGCGCGCTTTGATGAGGCACGAAACATCGCTTGGGCAAAAGAACTCGAATATGCAGGCGTGCACGTAACTTACGGCATTGTCGGTTTAAAGACTCACTCGAAGTGCATTTTGGTAGTGCGCGAAGACAGTGACCAGATGAGACGGTATGTGCATATTGGCACCGGAAACTACAACTCGGTAACGGCGAGACTTTACGAAGACATCGGGTTTTTCACTTGTGAAGAGCAAATTGGTTCGGATGCGACCGAGTTGTTTAATTATTTGACCGGCTACGCCAAAGAACCCGACTATTTGCGTTTGTTTGTCGCACCGCATCAGTTGCGTCCGCGAGTGCTTGAACTGATACATCGGGAGGCAACTTTTAAAGACAAGGGTCAAATAACCCTGAAACTGAACTCAATCTCTGACCCGTCAATAATTGACGCGCTTTACTCAGCGAGTAACGCTGGGGTCAAGATCAATCTGATAGTTCGCGGCATTTGCTGTTTGCGTGCTGGTGTGCCGGGTATGTCAGAGAACATCGAGGTGCGCTCGATTCTTGGTCGTTATCTAGAGCATTCACGGATCTATCGCTTTGAGCACGGCCTTGAAGACGAGTCGCCGTTGCACCTGATTGGTTCGGCAGATTTGATGGGGCGAAACCTTGATGGGCGAGTTGAAGTTTTGGTGCCACTCACGCACCCGAAGCATCGGGCTTGGCTCGACAAAGTCTTGGGTTTTCTGCTGGCCGACGATGTGGCTCACTTCAAACTAGATATTGACGACAAATGGATCAACCATAATTTGGGTGACGAAATCGGCGATGCTCAGCAGCGTCTGCACGAGTGGGTTGTAGCGACCCAGGTTCGGTGACAATTTAATCTGTTCACTGTGGCGTAACTTTTTTGACTACTAAAGTTCACTCTGGACGGGATACCGTTGTAAGAAGACGAAATTCTGAGGTGTACGAAGAGAGGTGCCAGCAATGGACGAAATTCGCAAGAATTTTCATAGCGACCTTGCGGGGGCGCGTGCCGAAGTAGTTCGTCTCGGGGCATCGTTGACAGAGTCGATTCCGCGTGCCACAGCAGTCTTGTTGAGTGGTGATCTTGAAGGCGCAGATTATTTGGTTCAGGCAGACGATGAATTCGACGGTCGAAGTGCAGAACTTGAAGCCGCGTGCTTTGAAATTTTGGCGCTACAGGCACCTGTTGCGGCTGACCTTCGTCAGATTGTGGCGATCATCAAGATCGCCGGCGAACTCGAGCGTTCGGCAGACCTTGTGGTCAACATTTGCAAAGCAGCGCGTCGAATATATGGTCACGACATCGATCCGATGTTGCGTGGCGTAATTACAAAGATGAGTGAACAAGCACAGAATCTCTTTGCATCAACCATGGAAGCATTCGAAGAGACCGATTCGGCAAAAGCGGCAGCAATCGACGACATGGACTCATATTTAGACAGCCTGCATCGCCAGTTCATTCAGCAAATCTTCGAGTCTCACTCAAAGTCAAAAATCGACTTGCAAGTAGCAGTGCAGCTCGCGGTTGTCGCCCGCTTTTATGAGCGCATCGGCGACCACGCTGTGAATGTGAGTGAAAAAACAAGATTTATCGCCACAGGCTGGTTAAAAGAAAGAGACGGCATTAGCCGTTACAAGGCTCGCGTGGGTGACCGAACTGGGGAGATTTTGCTTCCACGAACAGAAAGCTAAGCACAGAGAGCCGCTGTGGACTTGATGTTTTTTTTGTCTGGTGTGGCAGTTACGGCGATTATTGCGTTTCTGATTTCGAAGCGTTCGTCAAAAAATCTCAGTCGCGCGATTCAAAATGAATCGCGAGTGACTACTGCAAATACTGAAGATCAACTAGAAAGTTTGATGGACGCCCTCAATCTGTTGCCAATTGGCGTTGTCATCGTTGACGCTAACTTGGGTCGAAAGTTGCAAAATAGCATGGCTGCAGCCATGACTGGGGTGCGTTATGTGGACATCTTGGTTGACCAGGCAGTTGATGAAATGCTCGAAGAAGTCAAGATGACCAAGTCAGGTGAACGCATTCTTGAAGTGGTGGCTGGCACAACTCGATTTTTTAAAGTGTGCGGACAGGTAATTGAAAATCAGCGAGCCGTT
The DNA here is from genome assembly GCA_945871625.1 of Bifidobacterium breve. Taxonomy (GTDB): domain Bacteria; phylum Actinomycetota; class Acidimicrobiia; order Acidimicrobiales; family Ilumatobacteraceae; genus BACL27. The sequence continues at coordinate 424 of CAMBWL010000009.1, read as the reverse complement.
GTGACGGTTCAAGACATCACCGAGAAATCACGAATTGACACGGTGCAGACAGATTTTGTCGCAAATTTAAGCCATGAACTCAAAACGCCGATTGGTGCCGTCGCGGCACTTGCTGATTCGCTGATTGGCGAAACAGAAACTGAAGTTGTTTGGCGACTTGCCGAACGAATCGTCACCGAGTCGCACAGAATGTCGCGCATCGTGGATGACCTTTTAGATTTATCGCGAGTTGAATTTGGTGGAACCGAAGAATGGACAGATATTGATCTTGGCCATGTTTTGGTTGAGGTCGTGAGTACAAACCAACATGCCGCAAAGCGCCAAGGTTTAGGGCTGTCATTGACAGGTTCGGCCGAACTTTTGGTGCGCGGCGATCGTGCACAACTAGTTTCGATGTTTTCGAACCTCGTGGATAATGCCATCA
>CAMBWL010000008.1 GCA_945871625.1 Bifidobacterium breve | reverse complement strand
GTCGGTGAGGTCTTTTACCACTGCGTCAAGATCAAGTGAGTTGAACTCTTTTGCGTAATCGAAATTGGGATCCATCGGATCGCCGACCTCTGGATTGTTGTGAAGAACCTTGATGTTGAGTTGATTTGGCCACCACGTTGTGTTCGTCGGGCCCATGTTTGCAGAAGTGAATGCTCCGCCTGAAAAAGGGCAGCTGCTGGTTTGATTGTTTGTCATTTCAATATTCTCGCCTCAAAACAACGTCAAGTCAAATGAATCGGGCAAGAACTCTGAAGATTTGGATATGAATTTTGTCTACCCGTCCGCAGATGGGATGTTGGTGGCGATTGTTGAATCGGGGTCTTTTAAATCGGCCCCTCGACGTAAATTTTGTTGGCCAGGTATCAAATCTTGTGACCAATCACACGGCATATCACAATCGGGCAAAGAACCCGTTGAACTGCCGAACTCTCGTTGCCGATTAGTGCCGCGAGACAACCAAGTTCTAGTCTTTGTCTCGACGAGAACAAGGGGGTTCGCGTGGCTGAAATCGACCTGGCTTGGCGTAGCAACGGTGCCTGCCAAGGGCTAGACCCCGAGATTTTTTACCCAGATAATGAGGACAACTGCAGTCAAGCAAAATCAGTCTGTAGCGAGTGCAAAGTGCGCATAGCGTGTTTGACATATGCACTCGATAGTCGTGAGAAGCAGGGCGTGTGGGGTGGGGCTTCAGCCCGCGAACGTCGCAAAATGTTGCGCACCCGTCGCAGCGCTTGAGCGGGTCTTCACATGAGCGAAATCGAGTTGGCTGGCTCATGGCCGATAGTTATTTCGCAGCTTTTGGCGGGCAAAGATTTGAGCGCGAGTCATGCCGGGGCGGCGATGCGCTCGGTGCTGTCGGGTGAGGCGACTCCGTCACAAATAACTGCATTCATCGTCGCGCTTCGGGCCAAGGGCGAAACTGAACTTGAGCTTGAAGGCATGTTGGCTGAGGTGCGTCGTGCAGCCGAACGAGTTTTCTTGCCCGATGAAATTGCGCAACGTGCACTTGACATCGTCGGCACCGGCGGCGATCACAGTCATTCGGTGAACGTCTCAACGATGGCTGGTCTCGTTGTGGCTGGTGCGAAGATTCCGGTTTGCAAACACGGCAGTCGTGCATCGTCTTCAAAAAGTGGCGCCGCCGATTTGCTCGAGGCTCTCGGCGTGGCGATCGAACTTGACGGAGTCGGCGTAGCAAAGTGTGTTGAAGAAACCGGTTTTGGTTTTTGTTTCGCCCAAAGGTTTCATCCGGCCTTCAGATTTACCGGCCCGTCACGTCGTGAAATCGGCGTGCCAACTGTTTTTAATTTGCTTGGACCAATGGCCAACCCTGCGCTCATTTCTTATATGGTCGTGGGCGTCGGAGACCCAGCGGCCGCCAATGTGATGGCCAAAGCAATCGCAACACGCGGCGTGAATCGTGCATGGATTGTGCATGGTTATGGCTCAATGGACGAACTATCGCTCGGCGGACCATGCAGAGTGGTCGAAGTGAACGGCGGAAAAATGCGCGATTTTGAAATTGAGGCAACGGCGCTCGGACTTGCGCAAGCCGATGTTGCCGCCGTGCGAGGTGGATCACCCAAAGACAACGCCAAGATTTTTCGCGACTTGTTAGACGGCGAGCACGGTGCTGTAAGAGATATCGTCGCGCTAAACGCGGCTGCCGGAATTGTTGTCGCCGGAAAAGCAAACGATATGCGTCAAGGACTCGAAATTGCGTTCGAATCAATCGACTCTGGTGCGGCCCGAGACGTCCTGGATGAATTGATTCGCGTCAGCACTGACGCCGCAAAACAGATGGCGCAATAAAGTAATGAGCAACTCGCAACGATCAATAGCCGTGCGCGTGCCGGCAAGTTCGGCAAACCTTGGTCCGGGGTTTGATGTCTTAGGGATGGCGCTTGATTTGCATCTTGAAGCGGGGTTCGGCAACGCTCCCGCCGAGTCGAACGAAGCCGACAAAAATCATCCGCTAACAGTTGCGTTTCGCCATTGTGGTGGCACGAAAGATTTATGGGTGCGATCGCAGATGCCGATGGGCAAGGGTCTTGGATTTAGTGGTGCAGCGCGGGTCGCAGGCTGCATTTTGGCTCATGCCGAAAAGAATGGTGTTGAAGCAGAAAAATTTGAGCAAGCAAAGCCCGGGATCATGTGTGTGGCGAGCGAACTTGAAGGGCATCCTGATAATGCTGCAGCGTCGATGTTCGGCGGTTTTGTCGCCAGCGTCGATGGTTTTGCCGTGCGAATACCAACGCCACTTGATCCAGCGATCATCGTTTGGGTGCCAGAGCAACAAACTTCAACAAGAGAGTCGCGGACAAAATTGCCCGCGAGCGTCAAATTCGAAGATGCAGTTTTCAATATCGGACACACCGCGCTATTGGTTGCTGCGCTCGCGGCCGGTGACATTGCGGCGTTGTCCGTCGCCACTAGAGACCGTCTGCACCAAGATTTGCGATTCGTTAAATCGCCTAATTCAAAATTGGTGCTGCAAGCTGCAGTTGATGCTGGCGCGTGGTGTGCATGGTTGTCTGGTTCTGGTCCGACAATCGCAGCGATGGTTGATCGGCGTGATGCGCAACGGATCGACAGTGCGTTGCCCAATAGCGGCGCAAAAATGGTTTTACGGGTTGCGCAACGAGGGGCTGAACTTTTCGAAATTTAACCGTACAACAGGCTTCGGGCAGTGTTGAAGATATATAGCAACAACAAAACCCAAAAGGAGCAAAGTTCGTGCAAGATTTCCCCCAAATCAAAGTCAATAGCGACGTTGCATCTCGTAACACCGATGCGTTAACCGATGTTTTAGTCGTCGATTGCGAATCTTGTGTAATGCGGGCAAGTTCTGCCTGTGACGATTGCGTGGTTTCGTTTTTCTGTGATGATTCAGGTGCTCAAGGCGTTGTTTTAGACCTTGAAGAGCAAAGAACGCTGCGAATGCTGGCAAACGCCGGTTTAGTGCCTACGCTTCGGCATCGTGCAGTTAGCTGACGGTTTACCCCTAAACGAATCCAATAATTACACCGAAAATCTGTTGGCGTTCGGCCAAAGTCTCGGCCTTTATAAAGTCGGTGTCGCTAGTGCCGATATTTTGCATCGTGCGCGACAAGCACTTCACCAACGCAAGTCGCAAGGCCTGCACAATCAGATGCAGTTCACATATCGCAACCCTGAGCGCAGTACCGACCCGACCAGAAGTTTGCCCTCCGCGAAGTCGGTAATCGTCGGGGCGTTGTCTTACTCGAGTTTGACACCTGACGTGGCGCCAACAGGCGAACTTTCGGCACGGGTTGCAAGATATGTGTGGTCTGACTACTACGAGCAGTTGCGAAGTTCCTTGCGCAAAATCGCGGGCAAACTTGAAGCCGATGGTTATCGCTGCATCGTTTTGGCAGACGACAATGCGATGGTCGATCGTGAGGTCGCATACCAAGCCGGTTTGGGTTGGTTTGGCAAAAACTCAAATCTGTTGATTGACGGCGCTGGAAGTTATTTTGTTTTGGGTTGCATAATTACCGATGCTGCATTGACACCCGCCAGTGCGCCGGTTGTGGACGGTTGCGGTTCGTGTCGGCGTTGTCTCGACAATTGTCCGACCCAGGCGATTATCGCTCCAGGGTTGATTGATGCGAATAAATGCTTGGCTTGGTTGTTGCAAAAACCCGGGGTGTTTGACAGAGAGTTTCGAGTTGCGCTCGGTGATCGTCTCTACGGTTGCGATGATTGTCAAGAAGTTTGTCCACCCACGGTGCGACACGAGAGACAGGGCAAAGAGGCTGCAACTGTTCAACTTGTTGACCGCCCGAAAGCCTGGGTTTCGGTGATCAAGATATTGACGTCAGATGATTCAGCGCTTCTTGCAGATCATGGCGTTTGGTACATCGCCAATCGTGAGCCAAAGTGGCTGCGTCGCAATGCTCTGATAATTCTCGGCAATATTGCCGACAAAAGCGATGAAGTCGTCGTGGAGTTGTTGCAAAAATACGTGGCACACGAAGACCCAATGCTTCGTGCACATGCCGTGTGGGCGGCTGCACGTTTAGGTTTGAATAATCTGTTGCCCAAAACCGACGATGACGAACTTGTGATGGCTGAGTTGCGGTCTTTGCCAAGCGTAAAGTAACGAATAGTGAAACATCTTTTAGTCACCAATGATTTTCCACCGAAGATCGGTGGCATTCAAAACGTTTTATACGAGTGGTGGCGAAGATTGCCCCCCGAAAGTTTTGCCGTTTTAACGAGCCCATATGCGAATAGTCGAGATTTTGATGTGGCACAAAATTTTGAAATCCGTCGGACACGAGAGCCAGTTTTGTTGCCGCATCCTTTGATGGTTCGCAAGATAAACAAAATGGCCGATGAGTTTGGCGCCGAACTTGTCGTGTTAGATCCTGCGTTGCCACTTGGCCTTGTCGGGCCGTGGCTCGACTTGCCGTATGCACTGGTGTTGCATGGTGCCGAAATCTCGGTGCCTGGTCGATTGCCGATTTTGTCGCGAACTCTTAATCGAGTTATGAGCAAGGCTCAGTTTTTGATTGCCTCGGGTAGTTACCCGGCGCTAGAGGCAAGGCGAGTTGCAAACGATCTTCGACAAATCGAAGTCATCACCCCGGGTGTTGACATACATAGATTCAAAGAACTAAGTGATCAGCAAAGGTCTGAAGCAAGGCGAAGCTTTGGCATCGACGACGACGCCGATCTGATCGTCGGTGTTAGTCGGCTGGTGCCACGCAAGGGTTTTGATGTCTTGATTCGCGCAGTTGCCCACCTAGTCACTGAGCATCCCAAACTGCACTTAGTGATCGGCGGTGATGGTCGCGACCGTTCGCGCCTCGAACGCATCGCACGCGAACTGCGCTCGCCGACAACTTTTTTGGGGCGTGTTCGAGAAGATGATCTGCCGAAGCTTTATGGCTGTGCCGATCTCAACGCAATGTTGTGTCGTTCGCGATGGATGGGTCTTGAACAAGAAGGTTTCGGCATCGTGTTCGCCGAAGCCGCTGCGTGCGGTGTGCCGCAGATCGCAGGCCGAAGTGGCGGTGCGGCCGACGCTGTTGAACACGGGGTGAGTGGATTGATTGTCGAAAACCCCAATCAAGTTGGTGAAGTAATTGCATCTTTGCGCCGGCTGCTGGCAAACAACTCTGAACGGACACAGATGGGTCGTGCAGCGAGGTTGCGCGCCGAAAACCTGTTTGATTACGACAAACTTGCCCGAGCCTTGGGTCAAGTTCTTAAGGTGCACTAATTTCTGCTTAAATATAGGCATGGTTGATTCGGCTTCCGAGACAGAGATGATCGCCGCGTCGGCTGATCGATGTTTTGCTGTTGTGGTCGATGTTGAGCGATACCCAGAGTGGACGCCAGATGTCAAAGAAGCGGTTGTTCGCGAGCGAGATTCACAGGATCGTCCGTTGCTGGTCGAGTATCGAGCATCTGCCTTGGGTCGCAGCACTCACTACACACTTAAATATGACTATGCGCAAGCGCCCAAAGTGATTTCATGGCATCTTGCGCAGGGTGACATCATGCGAACAATTGATGGGTCGTATAGTTTCGAGCAAGTCGGCGAAAAGACGAACGTGACCTACGCATTGTCAGTCGAGTTGGTAGTTCCGCTACCAGGTTTCATTAAACGTCGTGCAGAAGGTCGAATTTTGCACACCTTGAAAGAGTTAAAGGTTCGCTGCGAATCGTGACTGCAGTTGCCGGCATAGATGTCGGCGGGACAAAGTGTCTGGGAGTTCTTTTTGAGAATGGAAAGATTCTTAAGTCTGTGCTTCGTCCGACGCCACATGCAGATGAACTCGTCGCAATTCTTGCGGAAATAGCCCGCGAACTTGGCGACTACAAAACTCTGGGTGTCGGAGTACCAGGTTTGATCACACCTGCAGGTGTCGTGCGTGAGTCACCAAACTTGACTGGTGCGATTGAACTTGATTTGCGGGCTCGGCTGCAAAAAGAACTTGGACATGAAATTAGCGTTGAAAACGACGCAACATCTGCGACCCACGCAGAATGGCAATTTGGTGCGGGTCGCGGTGCAACCGATATGTGGATGATCACACTTGGCACGGGCATCGGTGGCGGCTTTGTTTCAGGATCAAAACTGCAACGTGGCAGCCACGGCTTTGCCGGCGAGATAGGGCACATGGTTGTCGAATCGCAAGGCATTGTTTGTCCTTGTGGTCAACGTGGATGCTGGGAGAGATATGCATCTGGGTCGGGTCTGGCAACTATTGCTGGCGGTGAGCGAGGCGAAGAAGTTATTGCGCGAGCATCGGCCGGTGACAAACAAGCGATTGAGTATTTGGATATTTTCGGCAGATGGGTGGCGATTGGGTTGGTGAATTTGACCAACATCACCGACCCTGATGTGATCGTGCTCGGTGGGGGACTAGCAGAGGCAGCAGACTCGGTGATGCCACCTGTCAAAAAGTGGTTTAAGCAATTGTTGTATGCGCCCGATAATCGCGAGCATCCTGAATTGCGTGTTGCTCAACTTGGCAAGAACGCCGGAGCGATTGGTGCGGCGCTATTGTCGGCCGGCATTTAGCCGAGCCAATTCATCGATCTTTTGACCGCGGTCTGCCAAGATTCGTAACCAGTCGCCGCGGCGTTCGGTTCAAATTTTCTGTCAAGTTGCCAAGCTTGCGTGATTTCATCGGTTGAACCCCAAACTTTTTCTGCTAGTCCGGCCAAGTATGCGGCGCCCATCGCGGTTGTCTCAAGTTGTTTTGGTCGAAGCACCGTGACACCCAAATGATCCGCCTGTAACTGCAGCATGAAATCCACGACGGCGGCACCACCGTCGACCCGTAGGTCTTTGATTTTTATTCCAGACGCTGCGCTCATAGATTCGACGACATCTCGAGTTTGAAAAACAATCGACTCAATCGTGGCGCGCGCGATATGGGCTCGGGTCGTGCCCCGAGTAATGCCAAATATCGAGCCGCGCGCGTATGGGTCCCACCATGGGCTACCCAGACCCGCAAATGCCGGCACAATAACCACGCCATCCGAGTCTGCGACTGTTTGTGCGAGCGGTCCAACTTCACTGGCATTGTCAATTATGTTCAGCCCGTCCCGCAACCATTGGATCGCTGCGCCGGTGGCAAAAATTGCACCTTCAAGCGCGTACACGGGTTGTTGCGACTCGATTTGCCACGCCACAGTTGTCAAAATTCCTGCTTTGGGAGCCGGACACTCGGTGCCGACATTCATCAACACGAAACTGCCGGTGCCGTAGGTATTTTTGGTCGCTCCAGTCATGAAACACGCCTGACCAAATAGCGCAGCTTGTTGATCGCCAGCGACGCCAGAGATTGGAATGCCTGCGGGTAATGCTCCGTGTCGGGTGGTCAGTGCGAATCGGCTGCTCGACGGTCGGATACTCGGCAAGTTGTTGATTGGCACATTGAGAAGATCACAAAGTTCTTGGCTCCACTGCATTTTTGTGATGTCAAACAACATTGTTCGACTGGCATTAGTTGGGTCGGTCACAAACGCCTCGTGACCGGACAACTTAAAGATCAACCAAGAGTCAATCGTGCCGAGACATAGATCTTGGTCCACTTTGATTTCGCGGTTGTTGATCAGCCATTCAAATTTCGTCGCCGAAAAGTAGGGGTCAAGTACGAGGCCCGTCTGCTGACGGACCAACGACAGGTGCGACGCAAGTTCGTCACAGCGATCTGCGGTTCTGCGATCTTGCCAAACAATCGCCGTGCCAAATGGTTTGCCCGACTTTCGGCTCCAGGCGACGACAGTTTCACGTTGATTCGTTATGCCGATTGCCGAAATCGGCTCGCTTAACTGACTGATTACATCTTGCAACGTCTCGATGACAGTGTTCCAAATTTCGGTGGCGTCGTGCTCGACCCAGCCAGGCCGCGGAAAGTGCTGTGTGAATTCGCGATACGAACTGATCTGAGATGGACCGGTATCGAAAACTGCTCGAGATCTGACGCCGGTCGTGCCTGCGTCGATGGCGATTACGACGCTCATGGTTTTGGATGATGGTTGTGCTCGTCAAGCGACGAACTGGAGGTGATCAACTGACTCAGTTGATCGAAAATCTTTGGGGAGGCGATCAAAATTTCTTTCGGACTAGACGGACCGCCAGCAAAGTTGCCAGACTTCACGCCAGATTCAAGGGCGATTAGTTCGGCCGCAGCGGTATCCCATTGATGCAGGTTTTCTTCAAAGTAGGCGTCAAGCCTGCCGCAGGCGACAAAACAAATGTCGATGCTTGCTGCCCCAAGCCTGCGGATATCGCGAATCTTGTGGATGAATTTGGCGACGCGTTTGGATTGAATCGTCCTTTGTTCGGGCGAGTAACTAAAGCCCGTGCTGACGAGTGCCTGGGCGATTTCGGTTTTGTCGTTGCAGTGAATTCTTTTGTTGTTCAAAAACGCGCCATGTCCGCGAATCGCGGTGAATGTTTCGTCTAGTGGTGGTATATAAACGACACCGACTAGTGGGCCGATCTTGTCGCTAACGCCGATCGACACGCTCCAGCCTGGCAAGGCATATAAAAAATTGGTCGTGCCATCGATCGGGTCGATGCACCAGGTGTAGCCACTTGAACCTGCGTGCGAGCCACCTTCCTCGCCGATTACCGAATCGTCCGGGCGACGAGAAAGTATTTCGGTGACGATGTACTTTTCGGTCCCTTTGTCAAACTCTGTGACCATGTCGGTGCTGGTCGTCTTGGTTTCGACTTGTTGTAGTCCGGTGATTCTTCCGGCAAGTGCACGTCTGCCACCAGTTTGGGCGAGTTCGATGCACATCGCGAGTATCTCCTCGGCAATTTTCGAGTCACTGGGCTCGATCACTTGCGATCCTCGAGCTCTTTCCATTCTCCTGTTGCTCGAAGCACGAGTACGGCGACGATACCCATGCCAATTGCGCCAGTGATCGCGCCGCAAATTAAGCCGATTGAGTTCGGGACATCGCAGTCTCCTTGGCACTGCAAGTCAACAAGCGTGAAGCCGATGAGTGCACCTGCAACTCCGGCAATCAGGATTGAAACAAAAGCAGCAACCCGAGCCAAAACTGACGGCAGTGCAGAGAGTGGCCGTTGCTGTTGATTCACGGTTATGAGTTTACGACAGTTGCTTCACCCGCAATCGTGACACGACGTGACTAAGGTCTGAAATGTGAATAGTTCGGTGGCTGCTAGCTCAAAGACGATTCTGCATGTGGATATGGACATGTTCTATGTTGCTGTTGAGTTGCGGCGAAATCCCGAGTTGGTCGGCAAACCCGTGGTCGTCGGTGGCGATGGCGCACGCGGGGTCGTTGCGGCAAGCTCATATGAAGCGCGCCGTTTCGGAGTTTTTTCTGCGATGTCCTCGGCTCAAGCCAAACGACTCTGCGCTCAGGCCATTTTTTTACCAGGAGATCACGATCTCTATTCGCAGGTGAGCCAAGAAGTGTTCGAAGTTTTTCATACGATAACCCCGCTTGTCGAGGGGCTGTCTTTGGACGAAGCATTCCTGGATGTGACTGGCGCATTACGTTTGTTCGGTGACGGCGTTGCAATTGGTCACGAATTGCGCAGTCGAGTCAAACAATCGACGCAACTGCCGAGCAGCGTCGGAGTCGCGCCGAATAAGTTTCTGGCGAAACTGGCTTCAGTTGTGGCGAAACCTCGCGCGACCCGCGACGGAATCAACCCAGGGCATGGCGTGTTCGAAGTCAAGTTGAATCATGAACTCGAGTTCTTGCACCCGTTGCCAGTCGAGTCACTGTGGGGTGTTGGCCCGGTGACGCTTGAAAAACTCTCGGCACTATCCATCAAAACTGTTGGCGATCTGGCAAAATATGACCGCAAGATCTTGACCAGTGTGCTCGGTGAGTCGCTCGGACAACATCTATGCGAACTTTCACAGGGCATCGATCACCGATCAGTTGAGCCGGATCGCGATGCAAAGTCAATCGGCCATGAAGAAACATTTTCGTCGGACATAAAAAATTCAGAAATCGCCCATGATCATCTTGTGCGACTAGCCGATGCCGTTGCTGCTCGTTGTCGAAGCGCGGGTGTTGGTGCGCGGACGATTTCATTGAAAGTGAAGTTCGCTGATTTTCGTTTGATCACTCGATCGGTGAGCGTCGATCTGCCAGTTTCTTCGGCCCAAGCAATGATCAAGTTGATTGAACCACTTTTGAAAAATATCGATCTTTCGGCCGGTGTTCGACTTTTGGGGATTAGCGCGCGGAATTTGTCCGAACCTGATTCGCAAATGAGTCTGTTTGATGATTCATCAACTGGTGGCACCGCCAACGACCTCGACGCAGTCTGGAGCACGACGACCGCGGCGATCGACGACATTCGCGAGAAATTCGGCGACTCGGCGATCAGACCCGCTAGTTCACTTCGTCACAAGCGCAAGCCAGGGTCATCTAAATGGGGGCCGAGCGACACCGAATAACGAGTTGTGCCGGATGTCAGTCAAATATATGTCTTGTGTCTTGCCTAGAGTAGTGACAAGATAAAGCAGCGAACATGACCGGAGGCCCAGTGCCGTTATCAGATAATGAGCAACAAATTCTGCGTCAGATCGAACAAGATCTGAAGACCGACGAAAAATTTGCCCAGGCTGTTTCTTCAAAAGGGCTTTACCGTCACTCGGCACGAACAGCGTGGTGGGCGGGTATCGGAGTGGTCGTTTCTCTTGGTCTGACAATCGTCGGTCTGCAAATTCACTTTCTGATGGCGTTCGCCGGTTTTCTGGCAATGCTCGGATGTGCGCTTGTCGGCGAGCGACAATTGCGCGCGATGTCGAAAGTGGGCATCAGAGACGTGGCTGAATCTTTGCGAACCTCGCGTGCAAACGCTCAACGCATGCGCGAAAAATTCACCCGCGAGCGGTAAAGAGTTCGCGTGGTTAGACGCGGCTATTTGGCAGTCGATATTGGTGGGACAAAACTTTCGGTAGGCGTCGTTTCGTTGGTCGGTGAAGTTTTATCGCACGATCGTGTATTGACGCCACAAAAGAATGTCTGGCCAGCGCTCAGTGGGTTGATTGAGCAACACATCGCCGAATCTGATGTCCAGCTTGTGGCATGCGGTGTTGGTTGTGGTGGACCGATGTCGCCGCAGGGCGAACTCGTCTCGACACTGCATATCCCTGAATGGCGCGATTTTGAGTTGCGCAAAAAGTTGCAACAACTCGTGCAGACACCCATATATATAGACGGCGACGCAAAAGCCCTGGTGCAAGGTGAGGTTTGGTGTGGGGCCGTGGCTGGTCAGACGGATGTGATCGGGATGGTCGTATCAACTGGTGTCGGTGGCGGGATCATCTCTGGCGGCAAAATTCTCGACGGTCGAAGTGGCAATGCGGGGCACGTCGGCCATGTGATCGTCGTACCCGACGGCAGATTGTGTGCGTGTGGATCACGTGGCTGTCTTGAGGCTCATGCATCAGGCAGATCAATTGCCGAGATCACCGGCAAACCAGCGGCGCAAGCCAGCTCAAAAGTAATCGCAGAAACGGGCCGCCTTGTGGCCACCGCACTGGTCAGCGTTGGAGCCACTCTTGATTTGCGTAGTGCGGTGATCGGCGGTTCGGTAGCTCTTGGCTTTGGTCGGCCATTTTTTGATGCGGTGCAGAGCGAACTTGACCGCAACGCTAAAATTGGTTTTATTCAAGGTTTCACCGTTTGTCCTGCGGGGCATGGTGCGCTTTCGCCGCTCGTTGGAGCGGCAGCAGTGGCTCGCAACCTAGGCTATGAATCATGAGACCCGTCTACGAACTACAGGCCGAAGAATATCGCGAGAAAGTTCAAGCTTTCTTGGCCGAAAAACTTCCTGCTAATTGGCGAGGCATTGGTTCGATGGAAGGCAAAGAAGTCGAAGAGTTCGTGGATCACTGGCGTGGAATTCTCGCTGCGAGTCCATATCTTGCACCGAGTTGGCCGGTCGAATATGGCGGTGGTGGGCTTTCGGCACTTGAGCAAGTAATTGTTGCCGAAGAGTTTGCTCGGGCAGGTGTGCCGACCGGTTCATTCAACGACACTTTTGGTATTCAGATGCTGGGCAATACTTTGTTGATTTGGGGTACAGATGAGCAAAAGCGTCATTATCTTCCCAGAATTATTGCCGGACAAGATGTGTGGTGTCAGGGTTATAGCGAACCTAATGCCGGATCAGACCTTGGCAATGTCGGACTAAAGGCGACACTTGACGGTGATCAATTCATTTTGAATGGACAAAAAATTTGGACCTCGGCGGGTCAATATGCGACCCACATTTTCACCCTCGCCCGCACGAACCCCGATGCACCAAAGCATAAAGGTATTTCTTTTTTGTTGGTCGACATGCGTCAGCCCGGCATTGAAGTGCGTCCGATCAAGATGCTCTCGGGCGAGAGCGAATTCAACGAAGTTTTCTATACCGATGTCACTTGCGCAAAAGACAGTGTCGTTGGTGGGTTGAACAACGGCTGGGCGGTCGCGATGTCTTTGCTCGGTTATGAGCGTGGCGAAGCAGCGGCGACGCTTTCGATTAAATATCAAGCCGAAATCGAGCGTCTGATCGCTTTGGCACAAGAGCGTGGTCTCGCCGATGACCCGCGCATTCGTCAACGCTTGAGTGATTGCTATGGAAAAGTTCAGATCATGAAGTATCTGGGACTGAGAACCTTGACAAAATTTATCGCTGGTCATCATCCCGGACCAGATGGGGCAATCTCGAAACTATATTGGAGCGAGTATCACAAAGTCGTAACCGAATTGGCGATGGATATTCTCGGTGTGGATGGTTTGGTGCCCGTAGGGCGCAAACCGATGACAACTTTTCAGACTGATGAAGCCGGAGCCAAAAATAGTTCGATGAGTTGGGCGATGACATTTTTGAACGCTCGTGCCGGAACAATTTATGCAGGATCATCGCAAGTTCAGCGCAACATTATTGGTGAGATGGTGCTCGGTTTGCCTAAAGAGCCGAAACCTAATTAGTCGATGGCCTCGGTATCGACCATGCTTTCGGGTGCGTCGATAGTTCTAGCCGTAACGGTGCGGCCACGCTTGTGGTTTGTGACGGTTGCGCAAATTTTTCGACTCGCGCCGTCCAAGTGGTGGGCACGCGCCCCGTTCTTGCCGATCCCGAGCAAAAAATACATCAGGTTCAGGGCTCAAACCCAATATGGTGGGCACTCGGCGCCGATCGAAACTAAAGATGTCCTGAGTTACTTATATTGGTTGCGAGATTTTCGATGAGAAGTGCACTGGTACTCAACGCGACATTTGAGCCACTGTCGATCGTGCCCGCACGTCGTGCAATTTGTCTCGTGCTGTCGGACAAAGCTGAAATTGTCGAGGAAGACGGCACCCAAATTCATGCAGAAACATTCGTCATGCCAGGACCATTGGTAATCAGGCTGCGTTATGTGGTCAAGGTGCCTTATCATCGGCGCACCGCAATGTCGCGACGGGCAATTTTCGCCCGTGACAATCATCGTTGTCAGTATTGTGGTGCCCACGCTGACAGTATCGACCACGTGATGCCTCGCTCGCGTGGCGGTATGCACGTTTGGGAAAATGTCACCGCCGCTTGTCGAGGTTGCAATTTAAAAAAGCGTGACCGCACACCCCAAGAAGCCGGCATGTCACTTGCAAACTTGCCGCACACGCCTCGCGAACTTGCCTGGGTGAGTGTGTCTGTCGGTCGCGTGCCAGAAGAGTGGAAGCAATATCTGGCGTTTGCCTCGTAATTTCTGATTTTTTTGCGAGTCCTAGAGTGATCGGCGCAATTTTGTGAGCGACTGGCGATTCAACCATTTGCGCGATTCGGCCGAGTCGGTGCATGGTCGTGAATTGCCCGCCGAACGTGCAATTTGGCGAGCATCTATAAATCAGTCGGCGCTGGTCCTGGGCTCGAAACAAGATTTTGAGGTCGTCAATCATCAGGCGTGCCAAACCGATCAAGTTTCGGTGGTTCGTCGACGAAGTGGCGGGGGCGCCGTTTTCTTGGAGACCGATCAACATCTGTGGATTGACTTTGTAATCACCTCAGACGACGACTTATGGAAAGACGACGTGGGCCAAGCTATGTGGTGGGTTGGCGACCTATGGGCTGATGCCTTGGCTGCATGTGAAATCGCCGACCGTGATCAATTGAGGGTTCATCGTGGGGGTTTGGAGCGAGAAAAAATCTCGGACTTGATTTGCTTCGCGGGTATTGGTCCAGGTGAGGTGACGCTGCACGGCAAAAAACTCGTGGGCATTTCTCAACGACGGACTCGTGAGATGGCTCGCTTTCAATGCGTCGTCCATCGTCAATGGTCGGCCGAGGCGTATCGAAAATATTTGCTGCTCGACAAAATAGACGACCAGAGTGCCGATTCTTTCGGTGCGCGCAATGGCGAACTATCGAAGATTGACGTTGCCGAGTCTTCTGGGTTGAACCAGATTGCCCAAGCGCTAGTCGAACTCGCAACAGCGCTTTAGACCAAAACCGCTGTCTAGGCCTGGGCAGATTTAAACACGGCCGCTAAATTCGGCGCCCAAAAATATTCAAAAAAAGTGGGGAAAAATGGTGAATGGTGTTTGACAGTGGGGGTAAGTGGGGATATCATCTCTGTTGGGTATTAGAGGGAGCTTTAAAACCCAGTATTTAATGGGGTTTTGGGACAAGGCGGAGGAACAGTGTTTGTAGGTGCTCATGAGCGACAGTTGGACCCAAAGGGTCGCATCGCCCTGCCAAGTGCCTTTCGGCCAAGGCTTGAGCCAAAGTGCTATCTCGCACTTGGTCGGGATAAGTGCGTTGATGTTCTGACGATCGACGCTTTTCTGTCAGTTGCCAACGAAGCGATTGAAAAAGTTCGTCGTGGCGAAATGGATCGCAAGGAGCAGCGTGCTCTGGCTTCGAACATGGTTGAGGTCAGCGTGGATGCGCAGGGTCGGATCAACGTTGATGAAAAACTTCGTGCATACGCCGGGCTTGAACTCAATTCGCGAGTTATTGTCAGCGGATCATTTGATCGCGTTGAAATCTGGGATCCACAGCGCCATCAGCGCATCAGTGACTCTGGCACGCAAGACCTAGCCGGCACCGAGTAGATAGCAAAGGGGGCCAAGCAACAAAACTCCCCAGCAACCGTCACAAGTTGCACGAGTTTCGCTTATCAGCAGTCTCCCGGTTAACAAGATGGATAGCCCCCAACTCCGCCCGCTTTCCATCTCGCTATCCGGGGAGAAATCCCGGAGGCACCGTTAGCCGGGGGGCTGCTGATAAGCGAGGCAAGTAATCGTGATGGTTCGCAAGTTGCGCACTAAATATGACAAGCCAAAATTCGCAAGTTAGTTCGCATCTGCCGGTGATGCTCGACGAAATCGTCGAGTGCTTCGCCGCGGTTCCCTCTGGAGTGATTGTCGACGCAACATTCGGATTGGGTGGGCACGCCATCGCAATTCTTAACGCCTACCCAAATCTGCAGATTCTGGGTTTAGACCAAGATGCCGATGCAATTGCCAATGCCGAGAAATTGATTGCACAAGACTCAAGTCTCAAGGATCGCCTGACCCTGCGACATGTTCGCTTTGATGCGTTAGCCGAAGTACTTGAGGAAATGTCGCTCAAACAAATTTCTGGTGCGCTTTTTGATTTGGGCGTTTCGTCGCCACAACTTGATGTCGCAGATCGCGGTTTTTCGTATCGACACGATGGACCACTAGATATGCGCATGGACCAGCGTGGTCAACTCCGTGCCGCCGATGTGGTCAATGAATATAACGAGTCGGAACTTTCACAACTCATCGCCCAAAATGCCGACGAACGATTTGCTCGTCGCATTGCCAAAGCGATCGTGGCGGCTCGACCGATATCGGGCACAACCCACTTAGCCGAAGTGATTGTGGCTGCGATTCCGGCGCCGGCTCGACGCACCGGGGGTCATCCGGCCAAGCGAACCTTTCAAGCGATTCGCATTGAAGTGAACAAAGAACTCGAAATTCTTGAGCGTGCACTACGGGTCGCCATTGATGCCACGACTTCCGGCGGGCGAGTCGCGGTTTTGTCATATCACTCTGGCGAGAACCGCATCGTCAAGAAGGTCTTTACTGATTCGCAGCGAGATGCAAACGAAGTCAATACACCTTCACCGTTTGTCCATGAATCGCAGTCTGGTGTGCGTCACACTCGTCGCGTACGAATGCCAAAGTATCCGTCTAGCAAAGAGCAGACGTTGAATCGTCGTGCCAAGTCTGCGCGCCTACGCGTGATTGAAAAAACGCTCGTTGAGGTAGGAAACTAGATGTCCGCAGCGCTTGCAGCACGTCCTGCACCGGTGCGTCGTCGCCGACCAGCCGGCTCGGTGGTCGCACCAACTCGTCAGCGTCAGTC